>CAYUBV010000254.1:0-4304 GCA_964443035.1 uncultured Tangfeifania sp. | reverse complement strand
AGGTGATTATTTGAAGATTTGAAGGATTAGAATAAAAAAAGGCTGTTTTGCAACAGCCTTTTTTTATTTTTTCGGATTTTTATAATGCTTTTCGGGCATTTTTACACCCCTGACCACCAGATATATTCCCAGCAAAACGAACGGTATACTGAGCCACTGACCCATATTCAGTGCCATTCCTGCTTCAAATGTTTCCTGGTCTTCTTTGATAAATTCAATAAAAAACCGGGAAGCAAAAATGAAAATGAAGAACACTCCCGTAAGCAGACCTTGCTTATATCTTGAACGTGTTTTCCAGTAAAGGTATATCAGCACGCCAAATGCAAGCAGGTAGGCCAGCGCTTCGTAAATTTGAGTGGGATGTTTTGGTACCGTTTCCCCATTTCTTTCAAAAATAAATCCCCATGGCAGGCTGGTCTGAACACCGTAAATTTCAGAATTCATCAGGTTACCGGTTCGGATAAAAGCAGCTACCAAAGCAGTGGGCACCACAATGCGGTCAATGGTCCACAGTATATTTCGTTTGGTTACCTTTTTTGAATAAATGAGCATGGCAATGATGATGCCGGCAGCTCCTCCATGACTGGCCAGGCCACCGTGCCATATTTTTAAAATTTCTCCGGGATTTTGCGAGTAGTAATCCCATCCGTAAAAGATAACATGCCCAAGTCTGGCTCCGATTATGGTGGCAATAATAATGTAGAAAAACAACGAGTCGATCCATTTTTGAGGAACACCTTCTGAACGAAACATCCTTTCGCCAATGTAATAACCAATTAAAAAACCAGTGGCAAACAACAAACCATACCAGCGAATAGAGAGCGGGCCTAAATTGAATATTTCGGGGCTTACATTCCAGTGGATATAATTCAGCAAATCTATCATTTTATTTATTTAAGTTTAATTTTTTAAGCTCCTCCCCTGCCGTGGCAATGCTTGTATTTTTTTCCGCTTCCACACGGACACGGATCGTTCCGGCCTACTTTTTTTTCTACCCTCACAGGCTGTGGTTTCGAGCGTTCCTGGGTTTGGGCATTGGCACCTTCCATTGGATTTTCCATGCCGGGCAAATCAGATTTCTGAGTTTTATACCTGCTCATGTCGGTACGCTTCCGGGTTTCTGCTTCCCGCACCTGGTCGGGGCTCTGAATAGGAATATGCCCCTTCATAAGTGTGGATACAACATCTTTATTCACTTTCTCAACCATCACTTTGAAGAGGTTAAAAGATTCGAACTTATAAATTAAAAGCGGATCTTTTTGTTCGTAGCTGGCATTTTGCACCGATTGTTTCAGGTCATCCATCTCACGGAGTTGTTCTTTCCACGATTCATCGATGGTGTTCAGTACAATCTGTTTCTGGTACGATTTTACCAGTTCTTTTCCTTTGTTCTGGTATGCTTTTTCAAGGTTGCAAACAATCTGAAAAACTCTTTTTCCGTCGGAAATCGGAACTACAATATTTTTGTAAACCTGCGATTTGGTTTCGTACACATTTTTAATGACCGGATAAGCCTGTTTGGCTATATACTCAACTTTGCGGTTGTAGCCGTCGATCATTTTTTCATAAATCTTCTCAGTAATTTCACTGACAGTCAATTTCTTGAATTCCTCTTGCGAAACAGGGGACTCCATGGAAAGCAACCGCATCATTTCAAGGTTGAAATCTTCAAACTGGTCAGTTCCGAAATACGTGTTGACCAATTCTTCCACTGAATCGTACATCATGTTGAGGACGTCCACCTCGAGGCGTTCACCAAACAGTGCGTGTTTACGTTTTTTGTAGATCACTTCACGCTGAGAGTTCATCACATCGTCGTATTCCAGCAGGCGTTTACGAATTCCGAAGTTATTTTCCTCCACTTTTTTCTGTGCCCGCTCAATGGATTTTGAAATCATGGAGTGCTGAATTACTTCACCCTCCTGCAAACCCAGCTTATCCATCACGCCGGTAATCCGTCCCGAACCGAACAGGCGCATCAGGTCGTCTTCGAGCGAAACATAAAATTGCGAAGACCCCGGGTCTCCCTGCCTTCCGGCACGGCCCCGCAACTGGCGGTCGACACGGCGCGAATCGTGCCGCTCGGTACCGATAATTGCCAGACCTCCGGCTTTGCGGACTTCGGGTGTCAGTTTAATATCGGTTCCCCTACCGGCCATATTGGTGGCAATGGTTACTCCTCCTGTGCGGCCGGCTTCGGCAATTACTTCAGCTTCGCGGGCATGTAATTTCGCATTCAGCACATTGTGTTTAATGCCTTTTATTTTCAGCATGCGGCTCAGCAATTCCGAGATTTCAACTGAAGTTGTACCCACCAGCACCGGCCTTCCGGCATTGTTCAGGTTTACAATCTCATCGCTTACTGCATTGTATTTTTCGCGTTTCGTTTTAAATACCAAATCTTCCCGGTCATCGCGAACTATCGGGCGGTTGGTAGGAATTACCACCACTTCCAGTTTGTAGATGTCCCAGAATTCACCGGCTTCGGTTTCGGCAGTACCCGTCATACCAGCCAGTTTGTGGTACATTCTGAAATAATTCTGAAGGGTAACCGTGGCAAAAGTCTGGGTGGCGGCTTCCACTTTTACACGTTCCTTGGCTTCAATTGCCTGGTGAAGCCCATCGGAGTAACGACGGCCCTCCATGATACGGCCGGTTTGCTCGTCCACAATTTTTACTTTATTGTCGATTACTACATATTCCACGTCTTTTTCAAACATGGTGTAGGCTTTCAGCAACTGGTTAATGGTATGTACACGTTCCGATTTAACCGAATAATCCTGAAGCAGCTTATCTTTCTTCGCTATTTTCTCTTCTTCTTTTATGTCAGAATTTTCAAGTTCGGCCATTTTTGCTCCCATATCGGGCAGTACAAAAAAGTCGGGATCTTCAAAACCCTCCGAAATAAGGTCGATTCCTTTATCGGTAAGCTCAACCGAATTCTGTTTTTCCTCGATAACGAAATAAAGCGGATCAGTAACAATGTGCATATTTTTGTTATTGTCCTGCATGTAAAAATTTTCGGTTTTCTGCATTACAGACTTCATGCCCTCTTCGCTCAGAAATTTGATAATGGATTTATTTCTGGGCAATCCTTTATAAGAACGTAAAAGGAGCAATCCGCCTTCCTTTTTTTCTGCATCGGTGGCATTTTCTTTTGTAAGCAGTTTTTTTGCATCGATAAAAATACGGTTTACCAAATCGCGTTGAGCTTTGTACAATTTTTCTACATAGCTTTTCAACTCTTCAAACTGCTGGTGCTCACCTTTTGGCACCGGCCCGGAAATAATTAACGGGGTTCGGGCATCGTCCACCAAAACTGAATCTACTTCATCAACGATGGCGTAGTTATGTTTGCGTTGTACCAGGTCTTCCGGATTAATCGACATATTATCCCGAAGGTAGTCGAAGCCAAATTCGTTATTTGTACCGTAAGTAATATCTGAATTGTATGCTTTCCGGCGTTGTTCGGAGTTGGGCTGATGCTTATCGATACAGTCAACCGTAAGTCCGTGGAATTCAAAAATCGGTCCCATCCATTCGGCATCCCTTTTTGCCAGGTAATCATTTACCGTAACAATATGAACTCCTCTGCCGCCAAGTGCATTCAAAAAAACCGGCAAGGTTGCAGCCAGCGTTTTCCCTTCTCCGGTGGCCATCTCCGCAATTTTTCCCTGGTGAAGCACAATGCCGCCAATCAACTGGACATCGTAATGCACCATGTCCCAGGTAATTTCTGTTCCGCCGGCAATCCATTTATTGCTCCAGATGGCTTTATCGCCTTTTATTGCAATGCTGTCGCGCGAGGAAGCCAAATCTTTATCGTAATCGCGGGCAGTAACTTCTACCTTATCGTTTTCCTTGAAACGCTTCGCTGTTTCTTTAACAACGGCAAAAGCTGCGGGGAGCAACTCCTGCAGCACTTCCTCCAGTTTATCATTGATAACCTCTTCCAGTTTATCAATTTGTTCGTAAAATTTTTCACTGTTCTGAACCTCTGCTTCTTCGGCCTGTATTTTTAAATCGGCAATCTGGTTTTCTTCTGATTTTACTGCCTCTTTGATTTTTTTGCGAAGTGAATCAGTTTCTTCACGAAGCTGATCGGTTGAAATAGTTTCCAGCCGGTCAAACTCTCGTTTAATCTCTTCGACCAACGGACTGATTTCTTTTATATCCCGTTCGGATTTATTTCCAAGTATTTTTCCAAGTATTTTGGTTACGAAAGCCATATAATGTTTCCTATAATTTTATTTTACTGAAAGCGAATGCAAATTTAGTGATTTGTGCACCTTAAAAAAACGAAT
>CAYUBV010000253.1:0-4351 GCA_964443035.1 uncultured Tangfeifania sp. | reverse complement strand
CCGCCAACACTTCTGTTGAAAATATTAAAAAACTGGAGGAACTCGGAATAATTGAATCCGCAGAAACTTACTCGGATATGATCCGGTTTAGAAATTTTATCGTACACCGTTACGAAAAAGTTGATATCGAAATTGTCTATTCTATCATTAAAAACAAATTGCAACTTTTTCAAAAATTTGTCAACGAAATTCGCTCTTTTTAATTTGAATTACTTTACTCTGTACATCTTACCAGGAAGGGCTATCAGTAAATTCTTAAATTCCATATTTAACAACAAAGCCGATGCCTTACTGGTGGGCATTTTCAGTTCGAAAGAAACCTGATCGATAAACATTTCCCCTTTATCGCGCAGCAAATCAACCACTTTTTGTTCTTCGGCAGTTAAATCAACAAAAAGTGTGGACTGAACGATTCTGTCCTTTTTGTCAGTTTCCCATCCCATAAAAAATTCGAGGTCGCCAATTCCTTCAATCAGATCGGCGCCGTTTAAACGGATTAGCCGGTTGCAGCCCCTTGAATACATATCGTCAGCCCGGCCGGGAAAAGCAAAAACATCGCGGTTGTAAGACGAGGCAATGTCGGCAGTTATTAAAGCGCCGCCCTTTTCGGCCGATTCCACCACAATCACGGCATCGGCGAGCCCGGCTATAATCCGGTTGCGCCTGATGAAATTGGCCGGGTCGATTTTTGTACCGCTCGGAAAATCGGAAACCAACCCGCCGCAATCGAGCATTTTACGGGCTGTGTCGGTGTGTAATGACGGATAAATTTTATCGAGCCCGTGTGCCACGACTCCTACAGTGGGAATTCCGTATTTCAGTGCCATTTTATGCGCCTGGATATCGATTCCGTAGGCCAGTCCGCTTACCACCACGATGCGGTAGTTTTTTTCAGAAAACCCGCGAATTAATTCCTCACAAACCGATTTTCCATAATCTGTTGCATTGCGGGTACCTACAATGCTTATTATGCGCTCTTCGTTCAGGTTCATATTTCCTTTTGAATAGAAAAGCACCGGAGCATCTGTACAATTTTTTAAACGGCGCGGATAATCAGGTTCTGTATAGAAACAGGATTTGATTTTATATTTTTCAATAAACGTAAACTCTTTTTCAGCTCGTTCGAAAATTTCCCTGTTTTTAATCCGACGCGCATTTACCTCGCCAATGCCCGGTATTTTCACCAGTTCTTTGTGCGATTTTTTAAAAATAGCTTCAACACTGCCGGCATAAGCCACCAGATTCCGCGCCAAAACACTGCCAACTCCGGGAATCAGTGATAATGCAATTTCATAAATCCGTTTATCTTCCACGTGCCCTGGGATTTGTAATTATACACCAATAATTTTATGCAACGCTGCCTGCATGCTTTTTCTTTCATCGAGAGATAAAGCAGTTAAACTCACCGAAGGATATTCAGCAATACCACGCCGGGTGCGAATTGTCAAAGTCAAATCAGACATTTTTCCGAACATGGAATTTTCGAATACCGCGTTGTGCAACAAATTTTGCGAAAATTCAATGGCATGAAATTCAGTTTTTCCAAACCTGACTGCCTTGTAATATCGAAGCTGAATTTTATTGTTTTCGTCGCTGAACTCAATGTACTGGTAATCGGCAACCTGAAAAAACAAAAACCACAAGGCAAAAACGCCCACTGCTCCAATGGCATACAAGGTGTAATCCTTTAAAAAAAGTACCAGCGCAACCAGCGCAATCACAAGGCTTACCAAAAAAAACAACCTTCTTAAAAACACTACTCTCTTCTTGTTTTTTATTTCCATTCGCGTTAAGTTTTCCCGAAAAATAATCCAATCGCGGGATTTCCAAATTCAAAAAACAAATTTATTTTAACTTTACCGCAATTTAGCAGGTAACCATGGGAAATTCAAACATTTATTCCAAAATAATTTACACACACACCCCAAAAGACGAACTACAAACGTGGATTGAAAAATACGAACCCGGAAAAGTATTTTTAACTACCGAAAAAAAAGTAGATAAAATCTGGATGCCGGAATTTGACAAGTTACTGGAAACGAACAATATAAAAAAAGTTGTAATTCCACCGGGCGAGAATAACAAAAAACTGGAATCGGTTGCCAAAATCTGGGAATTTCTTTCACAAAACGGAGCCGATCGCAAATCACTTTTAATCAACATCGGTGGTGGAATGCTCACCGATTTGGCCGGATTTGCAGCCTCGACCTTCAAACGCGGGCTCGATTTTCTGAATATTCCCACTACCCTGCTTTCACAGGTCGATGCTTCGGTGGGTGGAAAAACCGGCATCAATTTTAACGGCCTGAAAAACGAAGTAGGAACATTTAAAGAACCGGTGGCAGTAATAATTACAACTGAATTTTTGAAAACGCTCGACCGCGAAAATTTTATTTCAGGCTATGCCGAAATGATAAAACACGGCCTGATAAAAAGCCCTGATCATCTGGAAGAACTGAAAACATTTGCTATTGAAAATATTGATTACGAACGATTGCAGGAAATAATCCGGCACTCGGTGGAGGTAAAAACACATTTTGTGGCCAGTGATTTTACGGAGAATAACATTCGCAAAGCCCTGAATTTCGGGCACACAGCCGGCCATGCTTTCGAAAGCCTGGCAATGGAGCAAAACCGGCCGGTGCTTCACGGTTACGCAGTGGCTTACGGAATGATTGTTGAATTGTTTTTGTCAGTTAAAAAGTGCGGATTTCCTCAAAAGGAACTGCAAAATCTCAACAACTGGCTGTTACAAATTTATGGAAAATTTAAAGTTGAAGAAAACGACTTTGAGCGATTGTTTGAACTGATGACGCATGACAAAAAAAACGAGTCAGGCCGGATCAATTTCACATTACTTCCTGAAATTGGCGAAATCGCCATCAATCAGGATTGTGAAAAGGAATTGATTTTTGAAGCTTTAAACTTTTATAAAAACTTAAAACCTTAGTGATCCTTGGTGTTTTAATGGCAAAATGCCTGTTTTGAGAAAAGGCCACAAAGTCACAAAGGCTCAAAGAATCACAAAGAAAATTGAAAATGAAGTATCGGATTTCAATTAATAAAAAGAAAACAGAAGGACGGATAAACCTGCCGGCATCCAAAAGCATCAGCAACCGGGTGTTAATTATCAATGCATTGAGCTACAGCCCCTACCCTGTCCGCAATTTATCGGACAGCGACGATACAAAAATTTTGCTCAATGCGCTGTTTTCCAACCAAAATAAATTCGACATTGGCCATGCGGGAACTGCTATGCGTTTTCTGACGGCATTCCTGGCAAAAATTGTGGGTGAATGGGAAATCACGGGATCGGAGCGAATGAAACAACGCCCCATAAAAATTCTGGTGGATGCCCTGAATGATCTCGGCGCCAAAATTGAATACACCGAAAATGAAGGTTTTCCACCGCTGAAAATTTTCGGCTCACACCTGAAAGGTAAAACACTCGTACTCGACGGAAGCGTTTCAAGCCAGTACATTTCGGCATTGCTGATGATTGCACCGACCATTGAAAACGGGCTGAATTTAAAATTGAAAGGCGAAATCACTTCCCGCTCCTACATTGAACTTACGCTGAAACTGATGGCAAAATTCGGCGTCCGTCACGAATGGAAAGAAAACACCATTTATGTGCCGGAGCAGAAATATTTCCCGATGGATTTTACAGTAGAAGCCGACTGGTCAGCAGCCTCCTACTGGTACGAAATTATGACGCTGGCAAATGAAGGTGAAATATTTCTGGAAAACCTAACCCTCGAAAGTCTGCAGGGCGATGCCAATATTGCGGAATGGTTCAACAAGCTTGGCATTCAATCCATTCAGCAAAAAAATGGCGTGCTGCTGAAAAAGACAAAAGCACAGCCACTTCAGAAACTGATACTGGATTTTATTGAGAATCCGGATGTGGCACAAACAATGGCCTGTTTGTGTGTTGCCAAAAAAATTCCGTTTCATTTTAAAGGATTGAAAACCCTGAAAATAAAGGAGACCGACCGGATTGCAGCACTTCAAAATGAGCTCGCAAAATTTGGCGCCGGATTAACCGAACCCAAACACGGCGAACTGGAATGGGACGGAAATATCGATTTACAAATCAAAGAAGAAACACCGGTTGTAAAAACCTACCACGATCACCGGATGGCAATGGCCTTTGCTCCAATGGCGCTTGCCGGCCTGCGGCTGGAAATTGAAGATCCGATGGTGGTGACCAAATCCTATCCCAACTTCTGGGAAGATTTGAGAAGTGCAGGTTTTGAGGTGGGAGAAAGCTAAAGAAAATGACATTTCGAATGCTCACCCAATTTTGTTGGGCATAATGAGGAAATGACAGAGATGCTGAAACAAGTTC
>CAYUBV010000252.1:0-4353 GCA_964443035.1 uncultured Tangfeifania sp. | reverse complement strand
TTGCTTTTCTGGGCAACCTTTTTGAGAATCAATCCGATAAAAACAGTGGAGAGGAGGTAGACAACAATAATGGAAATATCGAAGACAGTTAATTTCATATTCCGGTCAATTGGTTTTTAGTTTTAACTCCAGGGTTGCATATAAACTGATTAAATATAGTTTTTGTCAAAAATACAATTTTACATCAATTTTTCCTGTTACTGTTCATTTTTTTGAGCAAGTTATTCGCTTGTTACCGGTTTGAAAACTCAAGCAATTCTTCGAATGTTTCCGGTTTGGTTAGAATTTTAAGGTTTTCATCGATTAAAAACATGGTGGGGGTGACATACACGTTATAATCTTCCACAACTTTTCCGTCCCACTCTTTCTCTTTAAGGTCTGACAGGTTGTAAAACTCGTCGAACCCTGCTGCAGAAACTGTCTCTTTCCACTCCTTTTCAGATGTATCGAGCGAAATGGCTATTATTTCAAAATTGCCGGGATTGAATTGCCGGAACCAGGTTTTTATGCGTGGAAGCAGCTCAACACAATGCGGGCACCAGCCGGCCCAAAACAAAATCAAATTGCGTTTTTCCAACACATGCGACAATGTTACCGGATTGCCTTTTATATCGTTCAATGTAAAATCGGGAACAAAAGTCCCGGGTTTCATTTTCCGGTATTCCAACTTGCGCTCAAGCGTGGTTTTTTCATCGGTCTGGCAAATATTATCCCCGTAATTTTCGGCAATGTATGTCAACACATTTTCCATTCCCAGCCCTTCAAAACCATTCACCAGGTAATTCAAAATGAATTCTGCCATCTTTTCATTTGCATTCTGAAGGTGAGCCATAATTTCATCAACCGCTTTAATGTAAGCTGCTTCCCTTTGCTCATGACTGTAGCCGGGCCGGTTATAACCCACGAGGTAATCAAAAACTTTATCGGTTAAAACCGGGGAGTTTATCAGTAACTCATCGGAAAAATCAATGTATCTGAAAAATTCCTGCCGAACCGCGTTTCTCCGCTCCTCTTCAGTCAGGTAGCCATCGCGAAACGGCTTTCTGAATGTTTGAATGAGCCGGGTGGTAAAGAGCCCCGGGTTATTATTCACCGTTTTTTCGATAAACCTGTTGCGCTCCATTTGCAGTTGATTGAACGCATTTGCTTTTTGGGAAGCCTGCTGCTCCAGCTCCTGCAAATCTGTTTCAGCCTCAGAAGAAGATTTAGCCGCTGTTATTTTTTTATGAAAATAATCCACTTCTTGTTCCAGCAATTCCAGTTCGTCACTCAGCAACTGTTCTTTCTGCAAAAAATTAAACCACACACGATTTTCTTCCGAATCAATTACTTTTAAACTGTCCTGCGGCGCTTTAAAGTCCGTTTCAAAAACAATGTTTTCTTTGCTGAAAATAAAATCGAGTTGCTGAGGCGGTTCATCCATTATTTTTGCATAAGTGGTTTGCCCAAAAACAAGCCGGTACATCCCGGGAGTTGCATTGGCAGGAAATTTCCAACTGACCTCCTTCATCTGGTTCATCTGGTGATCCGAAGTCACCTGCTGAATAGCTCCCTGCGAACCCAAATTGTTTTCAGCAGACGAACGGTCAGTCACTAACTGAAGTTCAAGCGTATCGACCGGAGTAAATTTATCGCCGCTGACAGTTCCCAAAACCACAGGATTGGCAGGCTGATTTTTTATGCTGACCTGCAGTGTGTAATTTTGGGATATCCCAGAATTGCAAAACAATAATAAAATGACCGTATAAAAGATAGTCAACCGCTTTATCATCTAATCAGGATGCTTTTGTTTTTCAAAATAATATCATCAAAAATAGCAACTTTTTGCAGGAATCTGCAGCATCAAATCCATATTCACTTTCTCACATTTTTTTTAACAAATAAAAACTCCCATTTTTACAGTTCAATATTCTGTTATGAAACAACTGCTATACATATTTGTACTTGCGCTTCTTCTATCCTGTTCAGAAAAGAAATCGCAGGAAAGTCAACCTGAAAAGAATTCGATGCCGGAAAAAGAGGCGGTAACGGGAGAAAGTACTGAAAAAAATGCGGAGCAATCCGCAAAAGTGATTGTGCCCGCCGGGGAAATGATAAGGTTTGAAGGCGGCACATTTCTGATGGGGTCTGAAAGCGGCCTGCCAAACGAATCGCCGGTTCATGAAGTAACCGTAGAACCTTTTTACATTGACAAAACGCCGGTTACAGTGGAACAATTCAGGCAGTTTGTGGAGGTGACCGGATTTAAAACCGAAGCCGAAAAGTTTGGCGATTCGGGTGTTTTCAGTTT
This sequence comes from uncultured Tangfeifania sp., assembly GCA_964443035.1. Taxonomy (GTDB): domain Bacteria; phylum Bacteroidota; class Bacteroidia; order Bacteroidales; family Prolixibacteraceae; genus Tangfeifania. The sequence continues at coordinate 2,063 of CAYUBV010000252.1, read as the reverse complement.
CGAACGGCAGCAATGGGAACTGCTGCCGGGCGCTACCTGGTTTAAACCGTTTGGCCCCGACGGACCGGATGCTGAAGATAACCACCCGGTAACGCATGTGAGCTGGAACGATGCGGTGGCCTACGCCGAATGGGCCGGCAAACGGCTCCCCACCGAAAAAGAATGGGAATATGCTGCACGGAGCGGAAAAAACAGCGGAGAAAAATTTAGCTGGGGAAATGAAGTATCAGTCAACGGTAAATACTTTGCCAACACCTGGCAGGGCTCGCTGGATGAACCCGAAGCCAAAGACGGCTACATGTTTACATCACCGGTGGGGGCTTTTGGCGAAAATGAAGCCGGACTTACGGATATGGGTGGAAATGTGTGGCAGTGGTGTGCAGGCAATTACAAGCCTTACCCCGGAAACGACGAGCCGGTGCGCGAAGATCCCAACGTAAAAGTAATCAGGAGCGGATCGTTTTTTTACGACACCAGCGGCGAAGACAGCTTTGCAGTGAGCGGACGTTCGATGAATTCACACGAAACATCGCTTTTCAATACAGGCTTCAGGTGTGCGCGGGATGCGGAAAAAAATTAATACCTTTATATTTATTCAAAAATTTCAAATCAATTAATCGGATTAAATAAAACAGTAAAAAACCTTTCATTATGAGTAGAATGAACCGAAGAAACTTCATTGGCAAAGCAGCCGCAGGGGCTGCAGCCGTAACCATTATTCCGCGTCACGTAATGGGCGGAAAAGGATTTATCGCCGCCAGCGATCGTATCAACCTCGGGTACATTGGCACCGGAAAACAGATTTACACCCTTCTGAACAGCATCGGGGCAGTAAAAGAAACTGTTGCAGTTGCCGCCTGCGATGTATACAGGCAGAAACTCGACCTTTTTGTGGATGCCGCCAATAAAAACAACGCCGGCAAAGGCATCGATGCAAAAGCTTATTCGTACCACTACTACCGTGAGTTGCTCGAACGCGACGACATAGATGCGGTGGTAATTGCCACTCCCGACCACTGGCACGCACAAATGGTGGTGGATGCCGCCAAAGCAGGCAAAGACATCTACTGTGAAAAACCGCTGGCACTGACAGTTGCCGAAGGGCGCGCCATGGTGAACGCTACCCGCAAGTACGATCGTGTTTTCCAAACCGGCAACATGCAGCGCTCGTGGCGCGATTTCCGTCATGCAGTGGAGCTGGTGCGTAACGGATACATCGGCAATATTGTGGAAATTAACGTAAGCGTAGGCGAACCGGTAAAACAGTGCGACCTGCCTACACAACCTACTCCTGAAGGACTCGACTGGAACGAATGGGTGGGACCATCGCTTTACCGCGGATACCACGAAGACCTCGCTCCAACGAGCGTAGATGGCCCGTGGGCCTGGTGGCGCGGCTACCGTAATTTTGGCGGCGGCCTGATTACCGACTGGGGCGCACACATGTTCGACATTGCCCAGTGGGCGTTGGATATGGACGACTCAGGACCGACCAATTTCCTTCCGCCAATCGGGGAAGACCCGGTAACCGGATTAACTATGGTTTATGAAAACGGCGTGCGGATGAACCACAAACAGTGGGGAACCGACGACGATTTTAACGCCGTTCAGTTTGTCGGAACCGAAGGACGGATTGAAGTAAGCCGCAATTTCCTGCGCACCTATCCCGACGAAAGCCTGGCAAAAGCCGATCTGAAATCGGGCGACAAGCGCGTGTATTACAGCGACAACCACTACCAGGACTGGGTGGACGCCATGAAAAAACGCACCAAACCCGTTTCGGATGTGGAAACCGGGCACCGTACTGCAACAGTTTGCAATGTTACCAACATTGCCTACGAACTGGGCCGCCCGCTGGTGTGGAACCCGGAATCAGAAAAATTTGAAAACGACGATTACGCCAATCTCATGGTAGGACGTTCATACCGCGGAAAATGGGATTACACCGAGTTCTGATAAGCATAAAAAATATTCCCTGAAGGTTGCAATAACCTTCAGGGTTTTAATTTTCTTACTCATCCTCTGGGGTGCCGGACTTTTCGCCGGTTGCTCTGTTTATTCTG
>CAYUBV010000251.1:0-4373 GCA_964443035.1 uncultured Tangfeifania sp. | reverse complement strand
GAAACCGGTTTTGCCCTGGGCAAAGAGAACTACAAATTAATGGCTATCGGGTTTGCTGCAATTGTAGTTGGTTTTATTTTGATGGTAGGAGGCGGAAGCGAAGATCCCGATGTGTTTAATCCTGAAATTTTCAATTTCCGACGCATCGTACTGGCACCGCTTTTACTGCTTTTTGGCTTTCTTTTTCAAATTTATGCCATCCTCAAAAAACCTAAAGACAACGACTAATTCTTTCATGAAATGAATGAAATCCAGGCGCTTGTTCTCGGTTTAATCCAGGGGCTTACTGAATTTTTACCCGTTAGTTCCAGCGGTCATCTCGAAATCGGGCATGCTATTTTAGGTGTAACCACTACCAACAATTTGTTATTTACTGTAGCCGTGCATGTTGCTACCGTTTTAAGCACGATGGTTGTTTTCCGAAGAGACATTTTCATTCTTTTAAAAGATTTGTTCGCTTTTAAATGGAATGAATCGACTATTTATATTTCCAGGCTTTTATTTTCAGCAATACCTGTACTTATTTTAGGATTATTTTTTGCCGAAGAAATCGAATATTTTTTCACCGGTAATCTTTTACTGGTGGGCAGCATGTTGCTTATTACCGCAATTCTGCTGTCGTTTGCCCATTTTGCCCCAAAAGGTGAAAAGAAGATTACCTTCTGGCGATCATTTGTTATAGGCATTGCACAAACAATGGCCGTGATGCCCGGAATCTCGCGAAGTGGTGCTACCATTGCAACCGGCCTGCTGCTAAAAACCAAAAAAGAGGAGGTTGCCCGATTTTCATTCCTGATGGTTCTGGTACCCATTTTAGGTGCAGCTTTTCTGGATTTGGCCGGTGGTGATTTTTCCAGCCAAACAACAATTTCAGCGTCTACTCTGCTCATTGGTTTTGCGGCAGCATTTGTATCCGGGTTGCTGGCCTGCTCGTGGATGATAAGAATTGTAAAACGCGGAAAACTAATTTATTTTGCAATTTATTGCTTAATTATCGGGCTAATTGCTATCTTTGCAGCCTGACTTCAGAATTTATCATAAAGCGCTGTATATTAGATTATTGCAAATGAACAACCTGAAAAAAACGTACGATTTTTTAGGAGGAGAGGTTTTGCTGTTCGATAAAGATATCGATTGGACATCATTTGATTTGGTTCAAAGAGTTCGGAATACCTTGTGCCGCAAAATGGGAATCAAAAAAATGAAAGTGGGACACGCCGGTACACTCGACCCGCTTGCCACCGGGCTGATGATTCTTTGCACAGGGAAATCAACAAAGCTTATCGAATCATTTCAGGATAAAGAAAAAGAGTACGTTGCAACCATAAAACTGGGAGCCACTACTCCTTCCTTCGACCGGGAAACCAAGGAAGACAGCGCAAAAAGCTATGATCACATAACACCTGAAAATTTTGAAAACGCACTGCAAAAATTTAAAGGAGAAATTGACCAGATCCCCCCGATTTATTCAGCAGTAAAAGTAAAAGGAAAGCGTGCTTTCGATTATGCAAGAAAAGGCGAAGAATTAAAACTTCATCCCCGAAAAGTTGTTATAACTGATATTCAAACTGAATCATTTGATTTACCTTATGTGAAAATTCGGGTTACCTGCAGTAAAGGTACATACATCAGGGCCCTTGCCCGCGACATTGGAGAAGAACTTAACTGCGGTGCTTATTTAACAGAATTAAGAAGAACAAGAATCGGGGAATTGAAAGTTGACGATGCCATGAATATTCATTTTTTTCTTGAAAATTTAGATTCTTTTGTAACCAATTGAAAATTGCGGCGTAAAACGGGTTTCTGAGTTTGCAAACCCGTTTTTCAGAAATTATATTAATGCAAACTAATAGTATAAAAAAACAAATAAAAAAAATAGTTGCCCATGAAGTTATCGAAATTTAAGTACGAATTAGATGAGAAAAAAATTGCTTTACACCCGGCATACAATCGCGACGAATCAAAACTGATGGTGTTAAACAGGGCAAAACGCACGATTGAACACAAAACATTTAAAAACATTCTCGATTATTTTGACGAAGGTGATGTTTTTGTTCTTAACGATACGAAAGTATTTCCAGCTCGTTTACACGGCAACAAGGAAAAAACAGGTGCCGAAATTGAAGTTTTCCTGCTTCGGGAATTGAATCGCGAACAACGCCTTTGGGATGTCCTGGTCGATCCGGCCCGGAAAATCAGAATTGGAAACAAACTCTATTTTGGCGAAGATGATATGCTGGTTGCCGAAGTTATTGACAATACAACTTCGCGCGGACGCACGCTCCGGTTTCTCTTCGACGGGCCTTACGATGAATTCAAGCAAACACTTTACAGCCTGGGAGAAACCCCGCTGCCAAAATTTATAGACCGCCCGGTTGTTCCTGAAGATAAAGAAAGGTACCAAACCATTTTTGCCAAACACGAAGGAGCCGTGGCTGCACCCACCGCGGGTCTGCATTTTAGCCGCGAGCTGCTGAAACGACTCGAAATTAAAGGCGCTGAGTTTGCCTACATCACCCTGCATGTTGGGTTGGGCAACTTCCGCAGTGTAGATGTGGAAGACCTGACTAAACATAAGATGGATTCAGAACAAATCTGGATAAACGAAGATGCCTGCAAAACAGTTAACCAGGCAAAAGAAAAGCGCAACAATGTTTGCGCGGTAGGTACTACCGTAATGCGTACACTTGAAAGTTCTGTTTCAACACAAGGTTATTTAAAACCATTCGAGGGCTGGACCAACAAATTTATTTTTCCGCCGTATGAATTTAGTGTGGCCAACAGCATGGTAACCAATTTTCATCTTCCTTACTCCACGCTGTTGATGATGGTGGCAGCATTTGGCGGGTACGATTTTGTGATGGAAGCATACAATGTAGCTATGAAAGAAGATTACCGGTTTGGAACCTATGGCGATGCGATGCTGATAATCTGATAATTATTCAGAATTACCAAATAATTAAACCACGTGAACAATAGTTTTCGTGGTTTTTTTGTTTTAACAAGTACATAATCAAGTTGAAATTACTATGAAATATTTGATGTTTACCGTCTTTGCAGTTTTTACCCTCTCGCTTTCAGCACAAATGAATGAACAAGCACGGTTTATTGAAGTTCAGGGAAAATCTGAAATGGAAGTTCAGCCCAATGAAATGGTCCTCTCCATTACCATTCAGGAATATTTTGAAGAGGAATTTCAGAAAAACAAGGAACCCGAGGATTACAAAACAAAGGTTCCGCTGGACAAAATTGAAGACGGGCTAATAAAAAGCCTTAGAAAAGCCGGCATCAAAAAATCGGATATCAGGGTGCACGGAATGGGGAATTACTGGCGGCAGCAGGGAAAAAAGTTCCTGTTTAGCAAAACGCTCGAGGTGAAAATTAACGATTTCTCAAAGGTTAATCAGCTTTCTTCGCTGGTTGATGCCAAAGGAATCCGCTCTTTAAACGTGGGACAGATGAGCCACTCCGACATAGAAAAATTCAGAAAACAAATAAAAACCGAGGCCCTGAAAAACGCCCGGGAAAAGGCAGCTTATTTGGTTGAAAGTCTGGGGGAAGAATTGGGCGAGGTACTTTCCATTTCTGAACTGAACGAAGGAGTTTCACGTCCATACATGGCAAAAAATCAAATGATGGCAGCAGATGCTGCCCACGAAAGCATCGAGCAGGTGCAAAATATCACCATCTCGTACCAGGTATCAGCACGGTTCAGAATAAAATAAATTTCACCGGAGTTCAACTCAGACGACGGTTGAAAAATAATTACCTTTCGGCAAAATTTTCGAAATGACAGTTTTTTATATCGATAAATGCCCTGTTTGTGGCAGCAACCAATTTAAACCATTTATTACCTGTACTGATTTTTTTGTTACGGGCGAGAAGTTTGATATCAGTGAATGTATTGGCTGCGGTTTTAAGTTCACAGCCAATGCCGGAACCGAAGAAACCATTGGACGTTATTACCAAAGCGAAGAGTACATCTCCCATTCCAATACCTCAAAAGGTTTTGTAAATGCTGTTTATCATCGGGTGCGCAATTACATGCTCGGGCGCAAAAGCCGACTGGTTGAGAGAGCTACAAAAAAGAAATCCGGCAAAATTCTGGATGTAGGAACCGGCACCGGTTTTTTCCTGAATGAGATGAAAACCCATGGCTGGCAGGTTACTGGAACCGAAAAAAGCGATAATGCCCGTGCTTTTTCGAAAAAAGAGTTCGGCCTGGAAATACATGAACCGAATCAACTTTTTCAGTTTAAAAAAAACAGCTTCGATGCTATTACCCTCTGGCATGTGCTGGAACACATTCATAAACCGGCTGAAAACATGGAAGCATTTGCAAAAATCCTGAAACCGGAAGGAAAACTCATTGT
>CAYUBV010000250.1:0-4380 GCA_964443035.1 uncultured Tangfeifania sp. | reverse complement strand
GTTTCAGCCGCTGGTAATGGTCGGAAAATTTGCCCGGCACCAGCGTTCCCATGTGAAGAATAACCGGCTGGTTGTTGCGTATTTCAACCAGCCCGTACCCGGTAACCGTAGTTCCGGGGTCGATTCCCAGTATTTTTAGTGGTTTTGTATCCATCAAACTTTTCGGTCTTTTTTATCTAATTGCTGTACAAATATTCCGGCAACAATAAATACCAGCCCGATAAATGTAGTGACGAATATGGTTTCTTTCAAAATAAAGCGAATAAAAATGAGTGAAACAAACGGCGCCAGAAAAACAAGGTTGCCGATTTTGGCGTTGTTGGTACTGTACTCCATCGCTTTAAGCCACAACACGTAAGTGATGCCCACTTCAAAAATTCCAATATAAATGGCGGCGTAAAAGCTTTCACCCGTTTCCACCCGGAAATCGGAAAACAGCCAAACGGCGATGGTGAGGTAAATCAATCCGAAAAAGAAATTCAGAAAGAGTTTGACAATCTGGTCGCGTTTGTCGCGGACACTGAAAATCCAGTAAAACGACCAGAGAATTGAACTGCTCAACGCCAAAATGACGCCATATAAATTGGTGTTTTCAAAACCCCGGATTCCTCCCTGCGATGAAATAAAAATTACCCCGATGAAACTGACAAAAAGTGCGCCGATGCTCAGTTTTCCAATCTTTTGCCCGAGAAACGGAACCGAAAGCAGCGCCAGCACAATGGGCCAAACCATGTTGAGCGGCTGTGCAAGTTGAGCCGGTAAAAGTGAATAAGCTTTAAACAGCACCAGGTAGTAAAACAGCGGATTGAAAGCGCCCAGAAAAATGGAGTTGAGCAAATGTTTTCGCGACTGCCGGAACAATAACCCGGTTTTATTCTGAATGAGTAAGATTGCCAGTAACACGATTACAGTAGTGGCCGAAGCATAAAATATAAGTTGGATAACATCCAGCCCGCGCAAGGCAATTTTAAAGGCGGTTGCCACGGTGGACCAGAAAAAAACGGCCAGTCCGGCATAAACATAAGCTTTGTTAGTCGAGTTCATCCGAATCAGTTTCCTCAGGCACAAGAATTTCATCTTCCGGTAAGGGTGTTTCGTCGGGATAAATTTCACGCAGTTCGCGGTATTTTTCTCTCGATTCATCCACAAAAACACTTCCCGGATGACTGCTCAGCATCTCTCTGTACAATATTTTTGCTTCTTCTTTTCTGTCTAACTGATAATTGTACAACTCAGCCTGTAAAAACAGCGCATCATCGGCCAGCAGTTCGTAAGCAAAGTCCGTTCTGATTTGCTCGAGGTATTCAGCGGCTGTTGCGTAATTATTTCTTGAAATTTCAATTTTCGATTTCCGGTATAAAATATCATCCACCAAGGAATTGTAAGGATACAATTCCGCAATTGAATCGAGCGTGTTCAGCGCCAGCGAATCTTTATTGCGAAAGAAAAATAAATCGGCGCGGGCAAACATTTCCAGTGGTACGGAAGTGGTATCGAGGTTGAGGTTATTGCTAATCAGCATCGACAAATCCATTGCATCGTTGGCAGTGAGTTTCGAGGTGCTGGCTTTCAGCACATCTAATTGCGCTTTGGCCCAGCTAAAGTTGCCCATGTAATAACCCAGTTTGGCTTTTTTCAGCTTCACTTCGTCACCCAGTGTATTTTTTTTGTTGGCATCTATCACCTGCGAGTAGAGCAGCATCGCTTCCCACTGATCGCCCGAATAAATAGATATGTCAGCCATTTCCGTTTTTAAAACCCCGGTTTCTTCCGGTTTCAGGCGTGGAATCTCCATTCCTTTTTCCAACACAGAAATGGCTTTTTCGGTGTTGTTCAGGTAAAATGCGAGTAAGTGCGCATATTCCCGGACTAAATCGAGCGAAGCCGGAGAGAATCCCAACAGGTCGAGGCCTTCCTCAAACCTGGCCGCAAGTTGTTTTCCTTCCTTTGCATCGTTTAACCCTCCTGAAATAAATTCCATGTACGAAGCATGAATGTTTTGTGCATAAGCCGGCACATAATACGAATTTTCTTCGCCTTTGTCGAGCAGATAGTCAAATGCTCTGCGGGCATCGGAATATTGCTGGTTATTCAAAGCCATTTGCCCGAGGCGGTAAATCTGGGCATCTTCATTTCCGGTTCGCCGGTCGAGGGCGATGGACTGACGCAGCGCCGCCCCAAATTGTTTTTCCTGCAACAGGAACCAGATCATCAGCCGGTTGTAACCGGTTACATTGGATTCAGACTGAATACGTTTCAACACCTGCGACCGGAACTGCTCGCGTAAACTATCGTCAACATCCAACCGCATGGCCGAAGCCAGGCTGCTTTGCACCCGGTTGAGTTGTTTTTCATCTTCGCGAATCATATTCAGGTACTCTTCCATCATATTTTCATAATCGCGCTGGTAGAGGTAAACCCGTGCCAGTTCGTAGTTGAATTCTTCATCCGGAAGTTTTTCGCGGCCTTTTTTGTAAACTTTTTCAGCCCAGTTAAATTCCTGCCACTGCAAAAAGGCATTGGCGGTAACCAGGTAGCTTCCTTTGTTGGAATCAATCCTTTCAATGGCATTTTCATATTTTTCTTCCGCTTCTTCATCTTTATCCTGCGCTTTTAACAGGTATCCCCAATAAACCTGGAACTCTGCCCGCGGAGTATTTTGTTTATCAATTTCTTTTTGAAGCTGATTCTCTGCTTCTTCATATTTTTCAAGCTCAATCAGCGAAGTGAGATATAACCTGAAATAATAATTGTTGCGCGAAAGATTGTAAACTTCCAGAAGCAGCGGTGCTGCTTTTTCGTAATCTTTGGCATTGTAAAACGAAAGCGCCAGCTTCGAGTTGGTTTGTATTTCCTGCTGTTTGGTGTTTTGCCCCAAAACAACATTTAAGCTGAACAGTAACAGTATGGTAATAATTGTATTTTTCATATTCATTTTTGCAATAGTACAAAAATAACACGTAAATGCGAACAATGGTTTTTGCAGATGGTTTTAAGTTTAAAGTTTTAAAATTACTTTTGCATAAAATTTATCAGATATGGCAAATGAGTTGAGAGACAGGCACAGACTGCCTAAGTGGATGAAGATGAAAATGCCAAAAGGCGAAAGCTACTCTAAAGTCAAAAATCTTGTTAATGAACACGGACTACATACCATTTGCACCAGCGGAAATTGTCCGAACATAGGAGAATGCTGGAACAGGGGCACGGCAACTTTTATGATTCTGGGCGATATTTGCACCCGGCGCTGTAAATTTTGCGCGGTGAAAAGCGGCAAGCCACTTCCTCCCGATGAAAAGGAGCCTGAAAAACTGGCTGAATCGGTGCGGATTATGGGCGTGAAGCACTGTGTGATCACGTCGGTCGATCGTGATGATTTAGATGACCAGGGCGCCGGAATCTGGGCGCGTACCATCACCGAGGTGAAACGAGTGAACCCGGAAACGCAAATAGAGGTGCTGATTCCCGATTTCAGGGGAAAAGAAGAATTGATCCAACAGGTTATCGATGCCGGGCCCGATGTGGTTTCACACAACCTGGAGACGGTGGAGCGGTTGACTCCGTTCGTGCGTTTTGCATCGAAATACCGGCGCAGCCTCGACACAATCCGTTACATCGCCCAAAACCACAAAGTGGCAAAATCGGGCATTATGCTCGGGCTAGGTGAGACAAAAGACGAAGTGCTCCAAACCATGGACGACCTGCTTGAAGCCGGTTGCAAAGTGATGACCATCGGTCAGTACCTGGCGCCAACTTCCACGCACATGCCGGTGGAAGAGTACATTAAACCAGAGCAGTTTGCTGAATACCGCGAAATTGGCCTGGAAAAAGGTTTTTCGTTTGTGGAAAGCTCGCCGCTGGTAAGGAGTTCGTATCGTGCAGAGCAGCATGTGAATGCGTAAAATAGTTTAAAGTTTAAGGTTCAAAGTTTAAAGAGTAGCAGATTTTCATTAATTTCGAAAAATTATGGGAGCAGTAGTAATTAAAATTGACAAAAAAAAATAATCGCCTGATATCAAAACTTGCTAAGGAGTTGGGAGGTGATGTCTTACCCATTAATGACGAACAATATGAAGACCTTGCTTTGGGGAATTTAATGGATGAAGTTAAAACAAATGAGGATGTGGATAAGACATCTATAAAAAATTTCCATAGAAGTGGCAGATTTTAATTACAACGATATTGGTCTGAAAGACTACAAGGAAGTTTGGGACCAGCAGGAGCAAATTCTTGCAGAAATAGTTGAAGAAAAGCGGGACACCAAAAAACCGTCGCCAAAAAACCAGTTTATTTTGGTGGAACATCCGCACGTCTATACTCTGGGCAAAAGCGGCGATGAAAAAAACCTGCTGGCACAAAGCGATCTCCTGAAAAAAATTG
>CAYUBV010000249.1:0-4384 GCA_964443035.1 uncultured Tangfeifania sp. | reverse complement strand
AGCAGTATTTACGGCATTGGGGTTTTGAGAACTTCGGTGCAATACCGGTTGCAGAAGTGGGGAATTGCAAAATTCAACTATTTAAAAAAACCATGAGAACAACTGTCCTCCGCAACATATTTTTTGTATTCTTTCTGTTGACTGTTAGCTACACATACAACTACCATAGGATATTATCGTTTGGACCCTGGCTCCCTCACATGTGGAGGCAAGCCGACTGCCTCTCCCTTACCATGAATTATTACATGGAAAACCTCAACTTTTTTACTCCGGAAGTCCACTGGACAGGTCCCGAAGGACATGGGAAAACAGTCTCTGAATTCCCCCTGATTTATTTCGGAGTTGCGCAATTATGGAAAATCACAGGGCATAACGAAGCGATTTTCCGGTTCATCAATATCCTGTTTGTTTTTTCCGGACTCTTTTCGCTGTTTAAGCTTTCTTTTCTGGTACTGAAGGACAACTTCTGGTCTTATTTTGTCCCTCTTTTTTTATTTACTTCGCCAGCGCTGGTTTATTACACAAATAACTTCCTGCCCAATGCCCCTGCATTTGGCCTCGCATTAAGCGGGTTATACACCGGTTATCTCCATATAAAAAGCAAAAAGAAAAAATGGCTTGCTGCCTCTATGGTGCTGTTTATTCTGGCCGGAATGCTTAAAATCACATCCCTCCTTATTTTTATGGCCGCTTTTCTTTTCCGGTTTATCCAGGTGACCCTCCTGTATCTCAGAAAAGAAGAAAAACTCAAGTCTGCTTTTTTAAAGCTAATGCCTTTTATACTGGTGGTTCTTTTGGTCGTTCCCTGGTATATTTATGCCCGTCATTATAACGATATGCACATCAGGAACATTTTTTTGCAAGACCTCTTCCCTATCTGGGACCTGAGCCCGACAAGTATAAAGGAAATTTTTTATAAATTTTATTTTAACCTCCTCCCTTCCTTTTTCAATAAAAAAGCCCTGGCTATTTTGTTATTAATGTTCATTTCCCTGTTCTTTTTTTATCCCAAAAGCCGGAATAAGGCCATCCCTTTTACGGGCATTGTCTTTCTGGGGATAACGGTATTTTTACTCCTGTGGTACAAAGCATTGGACATCCACGACTACTACCTGATCAACCTGCTGGTATTTATCCCGCTGGTTACACTCTCCTTTCTTTTTGAAATAAAAACACACTTCCCAAAAATTTTCGGCAGCACGATATTTAAAGTTATTGCATTACTTGGTTTATTTACATTAACATTTCAAACTTCAATGAAAACCCGGATAAAATACGACACAAATGACCGCTGGGTAAAAACGGACTTTTTTCTAAGCGAAGAAGATTTTGAATTTTGGAAATACAAACAAGCCAATTACAGAAACCACCTCGAGGCACTTGAAACGGTTACTCCCTTTCTGCGGTCGTTAGGAATACAACGGGACGATCTGGTGATCAGCATCCCCGACGGAAGCATCAACATCTCCCTCTACCTGATGGACCAAAAAGGTTTTACCGATTACGGCTATTCAGAAACGAAAGGCAAGGTGCACGAACGGATAGAGCGTTTCAAGCAAATCGGGGCCAAATACCTGATCGTAAACAAACCCGAAGCCATTCAGCATGAAGATTTTGCTCCCTACACCCAAAATAAAATCGGTGTTTATAAAAACATTCAGATTTTTTCTCTTTAAATTCAGCCCGGAATATGAAAAAAAAATTTGCTTACATATTGCTTGCAACGACCCTAACTGCCACCATTTTCTTTTTCCTATTCAAGCCGGTAATTCAACATCCGAATGCCTACCTGTACTCATTATCGGGTGATGCCCTGAAGAGCTATTTCAATTTTTCATACTATTTAAAATATGATGACGGGATAAGGCACGATGGGATCAATTATCCGTATGGAGACCACCTTCAATACATTAACTCGCACCCACTTTATGTACAGGTAATAAAATTAATAGATAAAAACCTCTATCCGCTAAAAAACCATGGAGTGGGTATTCTTAACCTGACCATGATCATTTCACTCATTTTAGCTGTTCCGTTTTTGTTCCTGATTCTACGAAAATTTGCACTACCGCGTTGGTATGCTGCTTCGCTGGCGGTCATCCTTTTGCTGTTGACACCACAATTTCACAGAATTCACGGACATTTTGAAATGGTTTATGCCTTTTTCCTTCCCATGTACTGGTACCTGCTCATCCGGTGGCGAGAAGGAAAAAAAAGATGGATTTGGAGCTCATTGTTAATTTTGTCGGCCCTTGCAGGTGGATTCACCAGCGCTTATTATGCATCATTTTATGCCATCTTTTTGTTAGGGGTTTTGTTTATCGAAATCTGGAACCACCGGAAGAATCTGAAACTATTTTTGCGCACAGGACTTTACCTATTACTGTTGGCAGTTATTCCACTCATCCTTGTAAAAGGCTTGGTTACAATTACCGACTGGGTAGCTGACCGGCCGACAAATCCATATGGTTTCGATGTTTACCATGCCGAATTCCTGAGTGTTTTCCTTCCATTTATATCCCCGCTGAAAACACTAATTGGCAACACAATAGACATGAATTTTGAATGGGAAGGAAGGGCTTATGTTGGGCTTCCGGCTTCGCTGCTTGCAGTATCGATCTTTATAACCGGTTACTACAACCTTTTGTCAAAACGAAAAGCCAGCTGGAAAATATTTAAACCGGACAAGAAGCTACACGTTTATTTCTATGCCTCTATTCTGGTGTTGCTGTTTTCGATGTGCATCCCTTTCAAATACGGATTCGGATTTTTACTCGAAATACTTCCACCAATAAAACAATTCAGAGCCCTCGGCCGGTTTACATGGATCTTTTACTATGTTTTTACTGTATATGCAGCCTGGTTCTTCTACCGGTTGTATCGCCTTTTAAGCAAAAAAGGATTTCATCTTGCAGGAGTATTGATCCTGGTCTTCGTTTTGGCTTACTGGTCGATCGATGCCGGCACCAACATCAAACGAAGTACCACCGGCCTGTTTAACCTAAACGACAAGTTTGAATCAACTGATGATGAATACTTGGCCAGGTTCAGCGAATCTGGTGTAACACCGGATGAATTCCAAGCCATTTTGTTCCTTCCTTTTGCCAATACCTGCGGCGATAAACTTTTGTTCGACAAAGGAATGAATGCCTTTTCAGAGGCCATGAAATGTTCTTACCATACTGGAATTCCGCTGATACAAAGCTTTTCTCCAAGATTATCTTTCACGCATGCGCTAAGCAGCATTCAACTGCTGGCTGACCCGGCAATTGAAAAAACAAGGATCAACGACATGAATAACAAACCGCTGTTACTGGTTTGCACCAAAGAAAAAATGAGCCCGCAGGAAGCATGGCTCCAGTCGAAAGCACAAATTCTTTACGAAGACGACTACATGACCCTTTCCACACTTTCCCCGAAAGTTTTTCATGAAAGCCACCAAAACTGGCGAAACGAAGTTGAAGTAATAAAAGCTTCTCTCCCGGGAAACGAAGAATTACGAGCCGATGTTAAGAACAGTTCGGTTACATATGTTGATTTTGAGGAAAGTAAGTCCGACATTGCATTTAGCGGAACTGGCGCATTTTATAAAAAAAAGGGGAAAGCCCAGTTACTTAACCAGACAATCAATAAAGACTTCATGCCCGGAAAATATGAACTCTCCTTCTGGATGTTCATCGATTCCCGCATTTATGGCACCCCCCAGCCAACAGTTACAATCAGGGATGAAAACGGGAGTGAAACTGTAAATATCCAACTGAATACACGGGAAGTGCATGATGTATATGAACAATGGATTCGCGTGAAGGAGATCGTTGAACTGAAACAGGGATATACGCTTCAACTTTGGATAAGAGGAGAATATATAACAATTGATGATATTTTAGTCAGACCGGTTGATTCCAATGTTCTGATAACGCTTCCCGACAGTCATGAACTATTCAATAACTTTCCGTTCACCCACTGAAACTTCCGAAATGCACTATCTATTTTAACCGGACCAGGTAATTCGTTTTCACGTTGCTTCCCCGGGTGCGCGGATTTAAAAATCCGGTATTCAGTTCATTCATCCCCCGGTATTTAATAAAAAAAACTGTGTCGATGCCTTCCCCGTATTTCTGAATGCCGTTATAACCCGGTTCGGTTGTATATACCCAGATATTTTTTGTTTTGAGCATCTTCTGATACGCTTCAGAAGTATTTATCTGAATGACGGAGTCTTTGGCATAGAAAAACAATTCATATTCCTCCAAATGCAGGTTGTAAAGTGGTTCTCCCCTGTTTCGGTTTTCCTTAAAAACCTCCAGTGCCTGACGGGCTCCCTGGTAACGAAATAAGCCGGGAATAAATTCAACATTCATAAAAATGTTGAAAACACCGGTAA
>CAYUBV010000248.1:0-4397 GCA_964443035.1 uncultured Tangfeifania sp. | reverse complement strand
TTCAAAATTTACGACAATGTTTAAACGAGCAGTTACTTTATTGATAATCACAGTTTTTACGAGCATAACCCTTTTTGCACAAACACCAACCAGATGGAGAGGGCCGAATGGCAACGGTATTTACAATGAAACCGGGTTGCTGAAACAGTGGCCGGCATCGGGTCCCGAAATAATCTGGAGTTACGATGGTTTGGGCGAAGGGCATTCATCGCCTGCATTTTCCAACAATACCATTTATCTTACCGGAATGGAAGGCAAAACGGGTTACGTTTACGCTTTTACAACCGGCGGACAATTGAAATGGAAAACAGCGTATGGCGAAGAGTTTCATCAAAGTTATCCCGGAGCACGCTCAACTCCTGTTATTGCAGGCGATTTGTTATACGCTTATTCCGGTCATGGTGTGTTAACCTGTATGAATGCCGAAAACGGGAACATTAAATGGCAGAAAAGCGCATTCGATGATTTCGACGGTAAAAACATCCGATGGGGAGTAACCGAGACGGTTGTTGTTGACGGCGACAAAGTCTATTTTACACCCGGAGGCAAAAAAGACAATGTGGTGGCGCTGAACCGGTTCTCGGGAGAACACATCTGGTCGTCACCCGGAATGGGCGAAGTTTCAGCATACTGCACTCCGCTGTTATTGGAGTTGCCGGCACGTAAACTGTTGGTTACCATGACAGCCGACCACATCATCGGAATCGATGCTTCTGATGGAAAGATGTTGTGGTCGTATCCGCAAACCAACCGCTGGCAGGTGCATGCCAACACGCCAATTTACCACGACGGCGGGTTATTTTGTTTCAGCGGCTACGGTCAGGGCGGTGTAAAATTGAATCTGAGCGAAGACGGGAGCAGGGTTGAAAAAGCCTGGTTCAACGAAAACCTCGACAGCCGAATGGGCGGAATCGTTTTACTGGATGGTTACCTCTACGGCTCGGGCGATAACAACCGCGAATGGCGCTGCGTAAACTGGGAAACCGGCAAAGAAACCTACGCTTCGAAAGATATTGGTAAAGGCGTGGTAATTGCTGCCGACGATATGCTCTATTGCTACAGCGATCGAGGCGAACTCGGACTGGCAGAAGCCACTCCCGAAGGATTCAATCTGACAGGCAAAACAAAGGTTGAACTGGGCTCGGGCCAGCACTGGGCACATCCGGTTATAAACAATGGTCGGTTATACCTGCGTCACGGGGATACCGTAATTGCTTATAAGACAAAATAGTCCGTTATTTTGTTGGTTTATTTTAATACGCGCAAAACAATTATTTATAGCATTAAGCTGTTCATTTGTCGCAGGAGTTTGGTTTTGAAATTCTGTGCAGCTATTTTTGATTCAAACCGGAAATCAAAATGACAAAGAGTAAACTTCCCGTGTTTTTCAGGTACCGATGGTTGTGGCACGTCCTTTTTTGGGTGGTCATTTACTTTGGTTACTCTTTAACTTACGGAGGTTACTGGGGGCATTATTACGAAGAGTTTGCCATTAATTTTACGTTACTGCCGGTCAGAATTCTGGGTACTTATACACTGATTTATCTGCTTCTGCCGCTCATTCTCGAAAAAAAGCAATTTGCCAAATTCAGCATGCTTGTGGCAATTCACGCGTTTCTCTACGGATTACTGATTTGGCTCACATTGTATTATACAAATCTTTTTCCGTCTTATGCTGATTATTCGAAGTACCCCGTTTTTTATATTCCCAAAATATTTAACAAGATAATTTCGAATTACGGGATACCGGTTTTGGCTGCAACCATTGTAATTTTTAAGAAATGGTACATCGATGACCAGAAAACCAAAAAACTGGTACAGGAAAAACTGGAAGCAGAACTGAAGTTTCTGAAATCGCAGATACATCCCCATTTTTTATTCAATACGTTGAATAACCTGTATGCACTCACATTGATAAAATCGGAAAAAACGCCCGATATTGTGCTGAAGCTTTCAGGTTTGCTCGATTACATGCTTTACAATAGCAATGTTGAATTTGTATCGCTCCGGAAGGAGATTGAAATTCTGGAAAGTTACCTTGAACTGGAAAAAATCAGGTACGACAAACGGCTCGATCTGCAATACCACGTGGAAGGAATTGTTAAAAACAAACAAATTGCTCCGCTCATCTTGCTTCCTTTTATCGAAAACAGCTTTAAACATGGGGCGAGCAACGACCGGACAACCCCAAAAGTTAAAATAAATATCCGGGTGACAGACGAATACCTTCATTTGTATGTATTCAATTCTACACCAGTGAAAAACAGCGGAGAAAAGATAAATGAAGGAATCGGGCTGAAAAATGTGCGGCGCCGTTTGGAGTTGATTTATCCGGATGCACACCAGTTGAATTGCATTCAGAAACCGAAACAATTTGAAGTGGATTTAAAAATTTTCTGGCAGAAAACGAAATCAAAATCGGAACAATGAAAACAAGGTGCTTAATAGTGGATGACGAACCTCTTGCTATCGAAGTGATGAAATCGCACATCGATAAAATAGATTCGATTGAAATTGCCGGTACTTCGGGCGATGCCTACGAAGCATTTGATTTCCTGAATAAAAACCCGGTTGATTTGTTGTTTCTCGATATCCACATGCCCGAGATGAAAGGCACCGAGTTGATAAAATCCCTGAAAAATCCGCCGCATGTTATCTTAACTACGGCTTACCGCCAGTATGCAGTAGAAGGTTTCGACCTGAATGTGATTGACTACCTGCTGAAACCCATTTCGTTCGATCGGTTTATGCAGGCCATAGAAAAATATTATGCCGTGACCGGCAGCGGAGAAGTTTCGTTGCACCGGAATGGTTTGGAAGAGGAGTATTTGTACCTGCGCGAAAAAAACATCATTCACAAAATTCCGGTTTCCGAAATTGTTTTTGTGGAAAGTATGGGCGATAACCTGAAGCTCCATACGCAAGAGCGTGTTATTCAGGCCAGGTGCACAATTTCATCGGTGGACGAAGCGCTTTCAGAGGAATTGTTCGTACGCATTCACCGCTCGTTTATTGTTTCAGTTAAACGAATTACCAGTTTTAGCCCGGTAAGTGTTTATATTGGCGAAATGGAATTCCCGATAGGCACACGATACAAAGAAAATGTATTTAATAAACTCAATTATAAAGGATTTTTGAATCAAAAAAACAATTAATCAATACGCAATGAAAACACAATTTATTACAATTCTGCTTCTGTTTACTTTCGCCGCAAACGCACAACTTGTTCAGTGGCGCGGACCCGATCGCGATGGTCATTTCTCTGAAACAGGGCTTATGAAAGAATGGCCAGAAAACGGCCCTGAAAGAATTCTCCAGGTGGAAGGTATTGGAAAAGGCTATTCATCAGCCATTTTGGCCGGCGATATGATTTATACCACCGGAATGATTGATACACTCGATTATTTAACCGCCATCGATATGGAAGGAAACAAGATTTGGCAGGTTTCCTACGGAAGATCATGGAACAAATCGTTCCCCGATACCCGCAGTACCCCTGTGGTGGAAGACAACCGCATTTATGTGCAGAGCGGAACCGGAGAGGTGTCCTGTATCAACGGCGAAAATGGTGAAACCATCTGGAAAATGGATGTAGATGAAAATTTTGGTGGCGAATACCATGTTTGGGGAAATTCGGAAACTCCACTGATTGTCGACGATAAGGTGATTTGCTCACCGGGGGGAGATGAAACCTCAGTTGTGGCACTCGATAAAATGACCGGTGAAACCGTTTGGAAAAGCGAATCATTGGGAGGCCCCAGGGCTTATGCATCGTCTACAATTTATGAATTTAACGGGCATCGCTTTATTTTGGCCATTACGGCATCGCACCTTATGGCGCTTCAGCCCGGCACAGGTGAAATTGCCTGGAGCTACCAGTATTTCGATCCTGAAAAATGGACAAGCCAGGATAATGGTCTCATCTGGGCAAATACCCCGGTTTACAAAGACAATGACATTTTTCTTACAAAAGGCTACGATTATCCTGCTGTGATGCTGGAAATGGATTCGGCCGGAACTTCCGTTTCCGAAAAATACAGAACCCGGACACTCGATAATCACCACCACGGCGTAATTTTGCACGAGGACCATGTTTACGGTTCCAACTGGTATAACAACAAACAAGGCCGATGGGTGTGCATGGTTTGGGATACCGGCGAAATCAAATATGTGGAAGACTGGGATACAAAGGGCGCACTGGTTATGGCTGACGGAATGCTTTACGCTTATAACGAGCGCGGAAATGTGGGACTGATTGAACCCGATCCGGATGAGTTTAAATTAATCAGCGAATTCCGGATAACCGACGGCGCAGGCCCCCATTGGGCACACCCGTTTATCAGCGATGGAAAAATGTTGATTCGCCACGGAGATGTGCTGATGGTTTTTGATGTAAA
>CAYUBV010000247.1:0-4414 GCA_964443035.1 uncultured Tangfeifania sp. | reverse complement strand
CCACAATTTTGTAGTTTAGTTTTACGCCGGTCGCTTTTTCAAAACCTTTCACAATTTCCAGAACCGACAATCCGGTTCCGGTTCCAAGATTAAAGACTTCATAATTGTTTTTGAACTTTTTTTGCAGCAGCCGTTCAATGGCAACTACGTGCGCTTTGGCCAAATCAACCACGTTGATATAATCACGCACAGCCGAGCCGTCGGGTGTGTTGTAATCGTCGCCAAAAACTTTCAGTTCGTCGCGCAAACCGGCAGCAGTTTGGGTAATAAAAGGCACCAGGTTTTGCGGAACTCCCAGGGGTAATTCGCCAATCAATGCCGATGGATGAGCGCCAATCGGGTTGAAATAGCGCAGCGCAATTCCCTTTATCTGCGGATTGGCTTTTATGGTGTCCCTCAGAATATCTTCGTTTACACGTTTGGTATTTCCGTAGGGCGATTCCGCATCTTTTCGGGGAGTTTCTTCGGTAACCGGCAATTTTTCGGGCTGGCCGTAAACCGTACACGACGAGGAAAAAACGATATTTGGCACATCGAATTTTTGCTGACATTCCAGCAGGTTCATCAGCGAAACCAGGTTGTTGCGGTAGTAGTGCAGCGGTTTTTCCACCGATTCGCCCACTGCCTTTGAAGCGGCAAAATGGATGATGGCTTCAATTTCCGTTTGGCGGGTAAAAAAATCGAACGTTTTCTCCCGCTCCGAAAGATCGAATTGTTCGAACTCCGGTTTTTTCCCGGTAATTTTTTCGATGTTGCCGAGTACTTCAATGCCTGAATTCGACAAATCATCAACCACCACCACTTCGTATCCTGCTTCCTGCAGTTCAACCACGGTGTGTGAACCAATGTATCCTGTTCCGCCTGTAACTAAAATTTTGCCCATTTTTCCGGTTTTTCCTGTAAAATTATAAATTTCCTGGCACGGTTTGTTTTATTTATTTTTATTGAAGCAATATTTAATGAAACTTAACCCATTGCGTCAAGCAATGTTTTTATAATTTTACAATAAAATTCGAATAAGTGAAATTAGGAAAGTATATTCAACTGCTGCTGCCGGAACACGAAACGGTTATTATTCCCGGGTTTGGGGCGTTTGTATCAACCTACAAGCCAGCCCAAATAGACAAAGAATCAGGCGAAATTAAGCCGCCCTCAAAGGAGATAAGTTTTAATCAGAAAATCAGGAACAACGATGGATTGCTTGTGGGAGTCATTGCTGAGAAAGAGGGAATCTCACATTTCGAAGCGCTTAAGAAGATTGAAACTGAGCGTGAAAATATTCTTTACCGGCTCGATAAAGGGGAGAAAGTAACCCTCGAAAAAACTGGTGAACTTCAGTACGATGAGCAGCATAACATTCAGTTTAATCCTTTTAAAGGAGAAAACCTGCTGCCCGATGCCTACGGGCTGGAAACAGCCTATACCATAAAAGAAATTCAGGAAAAAGGGGAAGACGAGCCCGACGCAGATTATGAAGACAAAAAACTCAAAAAATTTATTACTGCTGTTAACCAGCAACCGGCTGAAAAAGAAACTGTAAAAAAAGATCCACCTTCTGAAGGTGTGAAAGAACCTGAGCCGGTTATGGCAGAAAAGCAAGAAGAAAAAAAGAACCGCGGGTGGCTGTGGTTTTTGCTGATTCTGCTTCCCCTTATTGTTGCTGGAATATTTATGATTCGTAAAAATAATGAAGAAACGATACCTGTAACCGAAGTGAATGAAACTCCCATTATTACTGATACCACCCCGGATGAAGCAGAACCAGTTCCGGCACACTCTGATTCAATCCGCTCTGACACTGCTAAATTGGCTGTTGCTGAAGATTCTGTAAAATCCTCTCAGCAGGATACAACTGCGGGTACTTCGGAGGATTCAGTAAATATTAAAATTGGAGAACCAGCCGATTCAGCAAAATATGTGGAACCCGATCCGTCGAAATATTATCTCGTGGCCGGTAGTTTCAAAGAGAAAGAAAATGCCGATGAGTTTTTTGCCAAACTTGAAAAAGAAGGATTTGAACCTTTCCATTTAGGCAAGCAAGGTAATTTTTACATTGTAGGATTGGGAGAGTATGAAAGAGAATGGCAGGCTTTCAGGGCCCAGAATGATTTTCTGGAAACACATCCCGAATCCGGAGTTTGGGTATATCAGGTAGAATAACATTCAGAAATAAAAATAAATTAAAACTAAATCTTATGAATCCGTCACGAAGAAATTTTATAAAAAAATCTGCCATTGCAGCATCTGCAATCAGCACTGCAACAGTTATCCCGGGAAAAGTTTGGTCGGCTGGTAATGCTCCCAGCGATAAAGTGAATACTGCTTTAATCGGTTGCAGGAATATGGGGTTTGGGATTTTAAAACACCACCTCGGTACCGGAATGGTAAACTGTGTGGCCCTGTGCGATGTAGATGAAAACGTTTTGAACGAACGTGCCAACACCGTAAGAAAAGATTACAACCAATCGCCGGAATTGTACAAAGATTACCGTAAAGTACTGGAGCGCAACGACATCGATTCGGTGATAATTGGCACTCCCGACCACTGGCATTGCCTGATTATGGTGGAAGCCGTTCAGGCCGGAAAAGATGTGTACGTAGAAAAACCAATGGCCAATACCATTGGCGAATGCAACATCATGGTAAAAGCTGCCAATCGCTATAACAGGATAGTTCAAGTGGGCCAGCAGCAGCGCGACAACAAGGTTTTTATAGACGTAATGGGGCTGATTAAATCGGGGGAAATTGGAACGCTGCGGAAAGTAAATATCTGGGCCAATTTTAATTATGGCATTGGAAATTTCCCGGTGGCCAATTCTGAAGTTCCAAAGGGCGTAGACTACGATTTCTGGCTTGGTCCGGCGCCCGAACATCCGTTCAATCAGAACCGGTTTCACGGGAGCTGGCGCCATTTCTGGGATTACGGCGGCGGATTGATGTCGGACTGGGGCGTTCACCTGCTCGATATGGGTTTGTGGGCAAAAGATCTGACAGAAGGTCCGCAAACAGTAATTACCTATGCTGAAAACCTCTCGAAAAAAGTACGGCAACGCGATTCGTTCGATACGATGAATGTGATTTTTCCGAAAAAGGATTATGTAATTAACTGGGACATGACTGCCGGTGTGCAACAGGGGCCGTTTGATTCACCTTACGGAGTACAGTTTATCGGAGAAAAGGCAACCATCGTGGCCGACCGCCACAAATATCATTTGTATCCTGAATGGGATGGTGAAAAAGATGCTCCGGTGGTGGATGCAATCTCTTACACAAAAGGACATGAATCGCACAGGCAGCATGTCGATAATTTTCTGGAATGCATAAAAACCCGCGAAACGCCAAATTGTCCGCCCGAGATAGGACGAGCCGCTGCGTTGCATGCGCACATCCCGAATATAGCTGCTCGTGTTGGCGCTACTATTTTGGAATGGGACGATAAAAACAATCGTTTCACCAACAACGACGAAGCCAACAAGCTTATTACACCTGAATACCGTAAACCCTGGACATTACCCGAAGTTTAAACCATAAAACCTGTAATCATGAATAACAGAAGGAATTTTATAAAAACCAGCATTGCCGGAGCCGGAGCACTGGCATTAAATCCGTTGAACCTGCTGGCATCGGAAGCCGGCGCAAAGCTGAAAAAAATCGGGTTTATTACCGGAATTGCAAAAGATGCCATGGAAGCCGACTGGAAAGCAACACTGAAACAAGCCGTTGAATTTGGTTTTTCAGAGGTAGAAGGAGGAAGTAGTTATGCTGCTTCACCAAAGGAGTTTTTAAACTATTGTAAAGAGATAGGATTAAAACCTATTGCCGGAAGTGTTGATTTTGGCGCAACAAATGACGAACTCAAAGAGAGTTTTGAACAAATAAATGAGTTAGAACAGGAATATGTAATCGAATACTGGCCGTGGTATGGAGGTGCTCCTTTTAAACTTGAGGATTGTAAAAAATCGGCCGATCGGTTAAATGAAGTAGGAGCACTCGCCAAAAAACAAGGGTTGAAGTTTTTGTGGCACAATCACGACAAAGAATTTGTTGAGATGGAAAAAGGATTGCCATTCGATTACCTGATGGAGAACACTGATCCGGATTTTGTCAACTGCGAACTGGACATCTACTGGGTAAAAAAGGGAGGTGGCGATCCTTTGAAAACACTCAAAAAATACAAAGGAAGAGTTCCGATCCTTCATGTAAAAGACATGGCTCCCGATGGTGATTTTATTTGCCCCGGTCGTGGAATCATAGATTTTGGTCCGATTTTTAAGGAAGCCCAAAAACAAGGCATCGAACATTACATTGTGGAACGCGACAATGAACCCGATGGGATTGGCTGTTTAAAATCGAGTGCAGAGTATTTGAAAAATTTGAGGTTTTAGTTCAGCATTAAAATGGTTCCGAAAGATTT
>CAYUBV010000246.1:0-4454 GCA_964443035.1 uncultured Tangfeifania sp. | reverse complement strand
ACAGCGCTGCCTCCCGTGCATGATAATCGCCCCACATCGACGATTCGCCGCAGGCGATTTTCTGACCGGCAGGCACATTGTCCCATCCGTTGGGTTGATGATAAATGCTATGCAGCAGCAATCCCTGGTGTTCCGGATCAGTACTCAGGTAGGGATAATCGAGCAACGAATTCATCACTGTTAAACCGGCCTGCCAATATTTTTTGCCTTCTTCTGTTTCTCCTTTTTGCTGAAGGTATTTTCCCAGCCGTAACAATCCCTGGCAACCAATTGCAGCCGCCGAACTGTCAATTGGTTCCCATTCGTTATAAGGATCGGACGGGCGGTTCAGGTAATCACCCAGTTTGTACAGGTTCGGAGCGCCGGTATCCCAGTAAGGAATTCCGTCGATCGGGGTGTTTTCTATGAAAAAATCGCAGGTGGCTTTTGCGGCTTTGAGCATCATTTTTTCAACCTTCGCTTTTCCGCCAAATTCTTTTAACCCATTTTCAGAAAGATGTTGCAGCAGTTCCAGTTCTTCCGGGAAACCGAGCATTGCCCAAGACAACCCCCGTGTCCAGGTAGAAAAGCCGGTGTAGCCCTGCTGTGAATTCGGGCAGCGGAAATTGCCGTCGTTTACATTAAAGATGCTTTCGTGGGCTGTTCTTCCCCAAACATCGAAACTGTCGCGTCCTTCGCCATAAAAAACTGAATATTTTGAAGTTGCAGAAATATGCTGAATACTGCGTTTCAGCAATGAAATTTTTTCATCTCCTTCGCCCATTAATTCGTGGCCGAGAAGGTGACCAGCCATTAAAATCCGCACCGAGCGAATGGTATCGACAAACAGCGAGTGCGGCCCGTTAAAGGAATAAATAAAACCGCCGTCTTTTATTTTAGTCCAGCGGCCGGCCTGCACGGCACCGGAAATTTTAATGGCCAGCTCATAGAAGTTTTTCTCCCATTCATTGAATGAAATTTTTCCTTCGTTCATCAGCCGGAGCAGGTTTCCGTAAGTGCTCAGATTATTAAAACCGTGGTCGTGCACTCCGATGTGACTGATGTGCGGCGCCATTTTTTCAATTGTATTTTCCCGGCCATTTTCAAGAAAATAGTTTTCACCGGTTGCATCAAAC
The DNA here is from genome assembly GCA_964443035.1 of uncultured Tangfeifania sp. Taxonomy (GTDB): domain Bacteria; phylum Bacteroidota; class Bacteroidia; order Bacteroidales; family Prolixibacteraceae; genus Tangfeifania. The sequence goes on along the minus strand of CAYUBV010000246.1, from coordinate 3,339 downwards.
TGCAAAACGGATGAGCCGTACTGAAATCCCTGCGTCCACTCGGTCCAGCCGCGGGTGGTATATTTTCCGTCTACAGTAAAAACCGGCGAGCCTTTTGAAGGGTCGTAACTTTTTTCAATCAGCCTGATTTTCTCGCCTGAAAGTTCCCAGAAAAGTTTGAGTTTCTTTTTTAGATCTTTGGGTTGAAGTTGAAAGTCGATGTTTAGCATTCGTTTAGATTTTTGAATCGGAGTGAAAGTTAAAAAAAAGTCGGTTCAATCGGCATATTTTGCTTTCAGAAATTGAAAAAGTAAGCTTTTGTTTACGATTATTTGCTGAACCCCGCGAAGGTATTTTTGTTGGATAGAAAAGTGTAACAACCTTGAATCGCAATGCCGATTCATTAGAAGCGTATATTGCTCAGTTGCCGGATGAGTGGCAAACGGTCGTTTTTAGATTGCTGAAAATCATAATTGTTAAAACTGATTATTTATGAGAAAATTAGTAGTTGTTTTAATCATTCTATTTGTTAAAAGCGTTCATGGTCAGGAAGTTCCTGTAAAATTTGAAATCGATAATTTAAGAAACGCTGATGGGAGTATAATCGTTTCGGTTTATAAAGATTCTGAAAGTTTTGACGACGGTATTCCTGATTTTCGTCAAACTTTTTCCAAAACGGAGAATATGAAAGATGGTACTTTTCAGGCGCAGATTTTACTGTTGCCCGGTATTTACGGCCTGGTATTTTTGGATGACGAGAACGACGATGGCGAAATGACCAATAATCTGCTTGGCCTGCCAAAAGAGGGTTTTGGTTTTTCAAACTATTATCTTTCAGGGTTTAAGAAACCAAAATTTTCTGATTTCTCATTTGAATTAACAGAGGATGGTAAATCAATGAAAATCAAATTGAGATATTTATAATTATAAATTCAGGTTTCGGGTTGCAGGATTTTTTTAAATTTGTTTTATCTAACAATTGAATTATGAAAAATCTGGTTGCCAAAAAGTTGGAATTCTCTTCTTTTTCAGTTCTTGTTCTGTTTTTGTTTTACAGTACTCCGGTCTTTACACAGGATTTGGATGTGGCTTATGTGCCCACACCCGACCATGTAGTTGAGACGATGCTGGATATGGCTGAAGTAGGCCCTGGAGATTATGTCATTGATTTGGGCTGCGGCGACGGACGCATTGTTATTGCTGCTGCCAAACGCGGGGCTTATGGCCACGGAGTGGATCTCGATCCGCAACGGATAGAAGAAGCCCGCAAAAATGCCAGGGAGGCAGGTGTTGACGATAAAGTGGTTTTCGAAGTTGAAAACATTTATGAAACTGATTTCAGCAGGGCCAGTGTAGTTACCATGTACCTTTTCCCTTCCATAAACCTGAAGCTCCGGCCTTCGCTGCTCAAAAACCTCGAACCCGGTTCACGGATTGTTTCCCATGATTTTGATATGGCTGAATGGAAACCCGACGAACAGCAGGGACGCATAGAAACACATGCGGTTTATTTATGGATTGTGCCGGCCCGCATAGATGGTACCTGGAATTGGGAAACCGGAGGGCAACGTTTTGAAATGCAGGCGAGACAAAGATTTCAGGGGATGTATCTTACAATTTTATCGGATGATTCAAATTTTTTGGTTGAAGACAATATTCTTTCGGGCAAACGGGTCAGCTTTATGGCTACTGATCGTTCCACCCGGAAAAAATACATTTACAGTGGTCGGGCAGAGGATGGTAAAATTGAAGGAGTGGTCCAGATTCACGACGGGAATAATAAAACAGTGGAAAAATGGACGGCTGTTTTGGAGTAATTATTTGAATTGCATAAAAAAAGGTTGCCATTTTGACAACCTTTTTTGATTTTGCATTTTTTGCAAACCTATAAATCTATTGGTAAAATCACTTCAGTAATAACATGAATAATTCCGTTTGATGCCGATATATTGGCTTTAAAAATCTGAGCATCTCTCATATCAGCATCTTTTATAGTTCCATCTGTTTGAACTGCAAAAGTAGCATCTTCGAGCAATGTTTCGATTATTCTTTCACCGTTTCTTGGAACAACACTGTTTGCTGCACGACGGCCCTCAGTCACATGGTAAAGAAGCACGTTTTTTACCGTACCCGCACCAAGCAGAGCGTCAATTGCTGCGAACGGTCCATCATTTGCCAAGATAGTTGGATCGACCAGATCTGATACGTCAGTAACCAAATTACTAAATGCCTGATCAGTGGGTGCAAATACTGTGAGTTGGTCATCTTTTACAAATTCTCCAGTTAATCCTGCATACTCAAGAGCTGCAAAAAGTAAAGTAAATTCTGGTTCTACTTCTGCATTAGCTGCTGCGAAAACAATATCGGCAATGGTAGAATTACCTGGTGCAGGTGCTGCCCTTGGAACATCATCCGGTTTACCTGCGTCAGCGTGTCCTTTTTTGAGCATCATTTCTGATTCCGACGGGATGTATTCGTCATCTTCTTTGTTACAACTTGTTGCAAATACTGCAACGGAAAAAATCGCGATAAGAGCAAAACTTCTTAAGTTCAGCATCTTTTTAAAATTTTGTTTTCTCATTTTTGTTTAATTTTTAAAATTTAAAATTCAACAGTAAAACTCATTAGTACTAAAAATGTTTAGCAACAATTTTATAAATTAAAACAAAATATGTTTTTGTCTTTAAATTTGTTTTGCAAGTTAGATTCTTAAAGGGTTCTTGTATATTTGTTAAATAATGTTAAAATTATAAATTGTTTGTTTTAGGGGCATAAAAAAACCGGAATCATAATGTTCCGGTTTCTTCAATATATATTTTAAGTCAATAATTAACTTGCTTTTAGCCTGCGAATGCTCGAACGGTCCATTTTTCGTTGTGCATACTCCCTGCTAATAATCAGACTGTCTGTCTTTTCCGAAGGCATTTCGTACATGGCGTCGTTCATAATGCTTTCGCAAATGGAACGCAGTCCGCGGGCGCCCAGCTTAAATTCGATGGCTTTTTCCACGATGTACTGAAGCGCTTCTTCTTCAAATTCCAGCTTAATTTTATCAATCTGAAAAAGCTTTTTGTACTGTTTAATGACCGAATTTTTGGGTTCTGTAAGGATGTTCCGAAGTACTTCCTTGCTAAGCGGATCGAGGTGGACCAGCACTGGCAAACGCCCGATTATTTCCGGAATCAACCCGAATGATTTCAAATCCTGCGGAGCGATATACTGCAACAGGTTTTCACGCTCGATGCGGTCAACTTCTTTGGCCGCACTATACCCAATTACTTTGGTATTCAGCCGGTTGGCAATTTTGCGTTCGATGCCGTCGAATGCGCCGCCGCAGATAAACAGGATATTTTTGGTATC
>CAYUBV010000245.1:0-4459 GCA_964443035.1 uncultured Tangfeifania sp. | reverse complement strand
ACTCTCCGTAAACTCGGAATATCCAGAAATTTAATTTTGCGTCCCTGCAGTTCTATCAGTTTGTCCTGTTTAAATTCCGACAGCAGCCTGATAACCGATTCGGTGGCTGTTCCCACCATGTTGGCCAGTTCTTCGCGGGTGAGTGAAATCTGCAGGGTATTCTGGTTATCCAAATCGAAGTTTTCTTTCAGAAGAAGCAACACCTCGGCCAGCCGTTCGCGCACGGTTTTTTGGGCAATATCGGTAATGTAATCGTTGGCTTCCCGCAACTCGCGGCAAACAATCTGCAACATGTGGTGCGAAAACTGCCAGTTGTTTTTTATCAGGAAAAGCAACGTTTGGTAAGGAACGTGGCACAAAACAGCTTCGTCAATCACCTTTGCCGTGGTGCAGGCCAGCTCCTGGCTCAGCAACGAGCGGTAGGCAATTATTTCGCCCTTTTTGGCAAACCGGATGATTTGCTCTTTTCCGTCGATTCCGGTTTTGAATACTTTTACAATTCCCCGGGTAATGCAAAAGAATCCGGTAAGCCGGCTCCCTTCGCGGTAAATAACCGAACCTTTTTTGTATAGCGAACAGGTTTTTTCGTAATTCAACCGGTTGAATTCATTTTCATCGAGCTTTTTAAATAACTGAAATCCGCTTAAATCAGTTTCCTCTTCCGTAGGCCTTTTCATTGCACTTCTCATTTGCTCAGCATTAAATCGTTAAATAATCATCAGGTTTCTTTCAAAAAAAGTAAAGATACAATTTCACCGAATATTTGAAAAACTATTTATATAGATATTTAGATGTTGTATATTTGTAAAACGAATATTTGTAAAACACTAAAAAAGAGAAGAATGAAACACACTGTTGATATGTCGTGGACCGACAAAGTTGCATTTGAAGCCGATATGGACGGCCATAAACTGATAACCGATGCTACAAAAGAAGTGGGAGGAAGTGATTTAGGCCCGCGTCCCAAAAAACTGATGCTTGCATCGCTTGCCGGTTGTACAGGAATCGATGTGGTAATGATTCTGAAGAAGATGAAAATAGAACCCGAAGCTTTTAATATAATAGTTGAGGGCGAATTAACCGATGAACACCCAAAACATTACGACAAAATAAAAGTGATTTACAAGTTTAAAGGCAAAAACCTGCCCAAAGATAAACTGCAAAAAGCGGTAAATCTTTCGCAGGAAAAATATTGCGGCGTAAGTGCAGTTTACAGCAAAGCAATTGAGATAACTTCTGAAATTCAGGTAGAAGAATAATTTCATTTTGATGATACTTTTTGTGATGGTGAACAATTTTAAGACTAATTTGTCTTTTATCGTTGAAAGATTAAAGTTCAATTTTAAACAAAAAAGCAATTATGAAAACAAGAAAAAAATTATTCGGAACACTCACTTTGGCACTCTTTTTTGCCATTGCTTCATTTGCCGGAGATTACGAAATTGACAAAAATAAAAGCCAGGTAAAATGGAGCGGTAAAAAAGTAACCGGTGAACATTACGGCACCATCGATCTTAAAGGCGGAACCGTCATGGTAAAAGACAACAAAATAGCCGGAGGAACATTTGTGATGGACATGACTTCCATCGTTAATGAAGACATTTCAAATGAATCGACGAACGGAAAGCTGGTAGGCCACCTGAAATCGGATGACTTCTTTTCGGTTGAAAAACACCCCGACGCCAAACTGGTTTTAAAAGATGTAAAACACAAATCAGGTGATGATTATTCGTTTTCCGGGCATTTAACCATCAAGGAAATTACCCACCCGGTTACATTCGATGCCAAATCGACGGTAGCCAACGGAAAACTCACCTCAAAAGGAAAAATTGAAGTGGATCGTACGCTTTACGATATTAAATTCCGGTCAGGGAAATTCTTTTCCGATCTGGGCGATAATTTAATTTACGATACTTTTACCCTCGATTTCGATGTGGTTGCATCGGCATCATCCGGGGAACAAATGTCAGAGAATCAGTAAAAAATTTTTAATAAATCATTTGGAAACCCCGGTTTTGCCGGGGTTTTTTCATTTAAAAGAAACTGTTATGAAACATTTAATTCATAAAGCAAAAGAACGCGGTACTGCCGACCATGGCTGGCTAAAAACCGCCCATTCATTTAGTTTTGCCAATTACCACAATCCTGAAAAAGTGCATTTCGGAAAATTGCGTGTGCTGAACGACGATATCGTGGCCCCTTCAAAGGGCTTTGGAATGCATCCGCACGAAGACATGGAAATCATTACCATTCCGCTTTCGGGTGCGCTAAAACACAGCGACAACATGGGAAACGAAGGTGTAATCACAACCGGCGAAGTACAGGTAATGTCGGCAGGGTCAGGGGTGCTGCATTCCGAATTCAATGCTTCGGATTCTGAATGGGTCAGCCTGTTTCAAATCTGGATTTTTACGGATGAAAAAGACCATGAACCGCGCTACGATCAGAAAAAATTTAACCCCGGGGATCGCAAAAACAGTTGGCAGTTGCTGGTTTCTCCCAACGGGCAAAACGAATCCCTCTGGATTCATCAGAATGCATTTATTTCGGTCGTCGATTATGATGCCGAAGGAACTATTGATTATGAATTGAATTCGGCAAAAAACGGGGTGTATTTTATGCTAATTGAAGGCAAGGCCGAAATTGAAAGCAATGCACTTGAAAAGCGCGATGCTGCAGGGTTTTGGGAAATAACCGATCCGTTGAAAATTACATTCAGCGAAAAATCCAAATTGCTTGCCATCGAAATCCCCATGAATTGAAAACAAAAGATTAAATAAACGGAAGAGCTATTGAGCTGGTGGCTTAAAGTCCACCTGCTCAATCTGTGAAGGCTCACCTGCTGACTTGGGCTCAGCTGGTGAATAAAATGCACTTTACTTTATTTACTGCATGGCTAACGTGCACGAAATGAAAACCTACACTCGACACATATTTCATTTTAGAAAAAGCTTATAACTTCTATAAGATTATTACTTCTATTTCTAATCAATCGGTTAAATTTGAATGTTTGTACTTCTAAAATGAAATATTAAGATACATATTCTTATTTAAATGGAATTAATATTATTTTTAACACTTGAAACCTAATATTCTATGACAGTCGCATCAAGCAACATAATAAAGAAAAATACTAAATATCAGTACATTGTTAATGAAGTTATGGATCAGTATGCTTATGCTGACAGAACTCAACGGCCATGGATCGTTGGTTTCAGCGGCGGCAAAGATTCTACAGTTTTGTTAACTTTTGTATGGGAGGCATTAAAAGCTTTACGCGAATTACCGACACCCTTTCAATTACGCAGACCTGTTTATGTAGTTTGTAATGATACGCTTGTTGAAAATCCTCTTATCGTCCATTATACCAATAAAGTTTTGGATAGAATTGAGCAAGCTGCAAAGGATCAGGATTTACCGGTTTACGTAAAAAGAACAGTACCCAGACTGGAAGATTCGTTTTGGGTGAATACAATTGGAAGAGGTTATCCAGTTCCAAACTCTGCATTTAGATGGTGCACAGATAAATTAAAAATAAAACCTACATCACGGTTTATCGAAGAACAAGTCGCAATTGATGGTGAAGCAATTATTCTTCTCGGAACAAGAGTCAGTGAGAGTGCTAACCGGGCCAGAACATTTAAGAAAAAGGCAATAAAGGGCAAACGATTAACAAAGCATTCAAGTCAGGCAAATACATATATTTATTCTCCAATAAAAGATATGATGCTTGAAGAAGTTTGGCATATTCTAAATAGTTATCCATCTCCCTGGGGTGCAGAAAATTCTGAGTTATTTCAAATTTACTCGGATGCAAGCGCTGATGATTATGAATGTCCGACAATGGTGACAAATAAAAGTCATACCTCGTGCGGACAAAGCAGGTTTGGTTGCTGGTCATGTACAGTTGTTCCGGTTGATAAATCGATGACTACGCTTATTAAAAATGGTCATGACTGGATGAAACCTTTACTGGATATGCATAAATCCATGGTAGAAGAAAGGAATAATCCTGAAAACAGAGCTAAAAACCGAAGAGATGGTTCACTTGCAATAAATGGAATGGGCACCTATAAACCTGGGTATAAAAAAAGGTTACTAAAGCAACTCCTTCAAACGCAAAAAATATTGCAAAGGCACGAACCTGAAATTAAATTAATCTCAAATCAGGAATTGATTGCTATTCAAATGAATTGGTACAGAGATTTAATTTTTGATTTTAAAGTTTCAGATATTTACAACGAAGTTTATAATAAAAATCAAACTATGGACGAACTGGATTCTAAACAGCAAAAAGAGTTTGGTCTTTTAAAATCTGCCTGCAACGGAAGCGAGCACGATTTTAAACTGATTCAGGAATTGCTCATATTGCAAAAAAACAAAGCCCTATTAAATCGGAAAAGAGGCTTAAAGGATGATATGGAGCGAGTAATTGAGAAGTATCTCCAAAATAATTAAT
>CAYUBV010000244.1:0-4469 GCA_964443035.1 uncultured Tangfeifania sp. | reverse complement strand
TTTTACCATTGATTTTGTTTATTTTGCCGGAAGCACAAATATAACGAAAGATTGTTGGAATTTTAACTAATATTTATCAGTGGATCACGATTTTAAAATACCTGTTCTTTACCAGGACGAGCACATTATTGCAGTTGACAAGCCGGTAGGACTGCCGGTTCATAAAAATGATTTTATGCCTCACGATGCCCCTTATCTTACCAAGTTGCTGGGTGATATTACCGAAAAATGGATTTATAATGTGCACCGGCTCGACTCCAAAACTTCTGGAGTAATTGTGTTGACTTTTTCTTCGGAAATGGCACATGAACTCACGCTTCAGTTTGAGCGGAGAGAGGTAATGAAAAAGTATGTGGCCATTGTTCAGGGAAATCCCGGCGAAGGAACGTTCAGCGATAAAGTGCTGGTAAAAAAGAAGTCGAAGTTTAAAAAACCTGCTGTTACTCATTTTAAAACCGTAAAATCGGTTTCAACAGGAATTGAGCACAAAGATGCTGCAAATGTGGTTTTGAGTCTTGTGGAAATTCAACCTGAAACCGGCCGGTGGCACCAGTTGCGTCAGCATTTTGCCAAAAACCGTTTCGATATGCTGGGCGATACGCATCACGGCGATTTCAAGCTCAACAAAATTATTTCGGAAATGACAGGAATAAAACGTTTGTTTTTGCATGCCACCGAACTGGAATTCACCCATCCCGTAACAAAGGATGTGTTGAAAATTACTTCGGTGTTACCCGCTGAATTTGAGAGTATTTTTGCTGCTTTTGAAAACAGTTGAACCTCTGAAAGCCATTGTTTGTTGCTGAAAAGAAAAATTTATGATGCTTCAGAAAATCCAATTTTGAAATATTTTTGTTTGACCTCTGACAGCATTTTATGTTATATTTGAGATTTTTAATTTTTTAATTCTGAAAAATAAGCACAATGAGAAATATTGCATTGTTACTGGCACTTTTAATTTCAGTTGGATTATTCGCACAGGAAGTCCCTAAAAAATCTATAAAGATTGATGATTTTGAAGACTGGAACACTGTTTCCGGGGCGATTATTTCGTACAACGGAAAAATGGTTGCCTTTGAACAGGGACCACAAAAAGGTGATGGATTTTTAGTTGTAAAGCAAAACCGCAATTTGGATACCATTCCGCGTGGCGACAATGCCGCTTTTGGTTCTGAAAACGATTTTATCGTTTTTGAAATTAAACCTCACGAAGACAGCATCCGGCAGGCAAAACTCGATAAAGTCAAAAAAGATAAAATGCCCAAGGACAGCCTCGGAATTTGGGTGTTTAAGCACGATGAAATTTTTAAATTCCCTAAAATTAAATCCTATAAAATTCCGGAAGACAATGCACGCTGGATTGCTTTTTTAACTGAACCGCGCCCGGCAGAAAAAGATACCACCGAAGAGAAGAAAGAAAAAAAGGAAGTAAAACAGCCGGGCGATGATTTGATATTGTTTGAAGTTAGTTCGGGCGATACTTTATTGTTTCCCAACGTCACCGGTTATTCGTATGCAAAAGACGGCGCGTCGGTTTATTTTGTGCGGCAACGAAAAGATACGGTTGATACTTATTCCGATGTATCTATTTTTGACACCACCGCAGGAGCGGAAAAGGAGTTGTTCTCATCGCAGGGATGGGCCGATAAAGTAACGTCAGACAAATCGGGTGAAAAGTACGCGTTTCTGTTTTCGCAGGACACCATCGACGAGAAAGTGTATTCCATGTATTACGGAACATTGCCTGCCGAACCGGAAAAAACTGTTGACAGCTACACCGGCGGAATCCCGGTAGGCTGGTCGCCCAGCGAAAACGGACCGCTTTATTTTTCGGAAGACGGCACAAAACTTTACCTCGGTACTTCCGAAAGCCCGGAGCCGGAACCCGAGGATACGCTGCTTGCTGAAGACAAACCAAAACTCGATATCTGGAGCTGGCAAGACAAAAAGTTGCAGCCTCAGCAAAAAGTAGAACTCGACCGTGAAAAGAAAAAGACTTACCTCGCAGTTTATCATACTGATTTGGAACGATTTGTTCAGTTGGCAGATTTGAATATCGATCGTGTTTCTCCAATCCGTAAAGGAAATGGAATGGTGGGGCTCGGTTACAACGACGATCCGTACATGCGTGCCTCGAGCTGGACCGGACAACGAAACCGCGATTATTACCTCGTGGATTTTGAATCGGGCATCAAACGCGAAATCGTCGAAAACAAGTCGTATGCCCGCCTCTCTCCGCACGGAGAATATTTGATTTGGTGGGAACCTGCCGACAGCAGTTATTATTCACGTTCTACAGATATCAATAACCTGGAAGCCGTTCAGCTTACCAAAATGATTCCGGTGAATTTTTACGATGAAAGAAACGATCAACCAAGGGATCCGCGTCCATACGGAATTGCAGGATGGAGCAAAGACGACCGCTTTGTTTACATTTATGATCGTTACGATATCTGGAAAATCGATCCGGCGGGAGATCGCGTTCCGGTAAATATTACCAAGGCATTCGGGCGCCGCAATGAAACCCGGCTGCGCTATGTAAAACTCGATCGCGATTTGGAACATATTCCTGTAAATGAAACTGTTTTGCTGAGTGCATTTGACGAACGCACCATGTCGGGCGGATATTTTAGTTTCGAATTCAGTACCGTAAAAAATCCGGATTTGGTAATAATGGATAAATATTCGTTCAGAAATCTGAAAAAGGCAAAAGAAGCCGGTAATTTGCTCTGGTCAAAAGAAGATGTGAAAACATTTCCCGATATCTGGATCAGCGATTTTGATTTTCGCCATTCCGAAAAAATTTCGGATGCTAATCCGCAGCAGGAGGAGTACCTCTGGCCGGAAGTTGAACTGGTGGAATGGATTTCTTTCTCGGGAGAAAAACTGCAGGGATTGCTTTACCGGCCCAAAAATTTCGACCCGAAAAAAGAGTATCCGCTAATGATTTATTTCTACGAGCGAAATGCCGAAAATCTTTACCGGCACCAGCATCCTTATCCCAGTCATTCCACCATCAATAAAACATTTTATGCCAGCAACGACTATATGGTTTTTGTTCCCGATATTACTTACAAAGTCGGATACCCGGGACAAAGTGCCTACAATGCCATCGTTAGCGGAACGCAATATCTTGTTAATACATTTCCTTATATCGACGAAGATAACATGGGACTGCAGGGTCAGAGTTGGGGCGGTTATCAAATAGCTTACCTGATAACCCAAACCGATTTGTATGCCGCTGCCATGGCCGGCGCACCGGTAAGCAATATGACCAGCGCCTATGGCGGAATTCGCTGGGGCTCGGGAATGAGCCGGATGTTCCAGTATGAACATACGCAAAGTCGTATTGGCGGAACTTTGTGGGAGAAACCCCTGCATTACATCGAGAATTCACCCTTATTTTATGTACCGAAAGTAAATACACCACTTTTGATGATGCACAACGATGACGACGGAGCGGTCCCGTGGTACCAGGGAATCGAGTTTTTTGTGGCACTCCGCAGGCTCGATAAACCAACCTGGTTGCTCACATATAACGGCGAACCTCACAACCTGAGAAGCTCGAGCTGGGCCAACCGGATGGATTTGAGCCGGCGCATGTTCGGTTTTTTCAATCATTACCTGAAAGATGAACCCATGCCCGAATGGATGGAAAAAGGCATACCCGCCATTGAAAAGGGTGAGACACTAGGGTATTGATTTTTTTATTTAAAGAGGATGATTAAAAAGTACTTTTAAATGTCATTCTGAACTTGTTTCAGAATCTGTGCCTGTTGAATCACAGACCCTGAAACAAGTTCAGGGTGACGCTAATTGTAGAATACATACTTTTTGGCCACCTTTTTTGTTTGCCGTAAAAACAGGGCAGTTCATCGAATTTATTCATTGTTTCATTTTCTTTTTCGGAATTTTGGAGTAACGATTTAGCAATGTTGTTCGTCTAACAAAAAACAAAACGAATAAGCCATGAAACGATTAATTTTACTTCCTGCTCTGTTTCTTCTTCTTTTTACTTCGTGTGATGATGAAACCGGGGTTTCCGAAGCTTTTACCAAATACCGGTTTAAAGACGGTGTAACTACCATTACTGTTCCCGGCTGGCTGATTCAAACTGCTGCCATGTGGGGCGATCTCGACAGGGAAGAACGCGATTTACTCCGAAGCATCGATAAAGTAAAAGTACTCACTATTGAGAACAAAGAATTGAATGCACGCAGCAACCTGCACAAAGAATTTTATGAATCAGTAAGAAAACGCGGAGATTTGGAAGAACTGCTGGTTGTGCGGGATGGCAATGAACAGGTTACAATTTTCGGAAAAGCCGATGAAGATTCAATTGAAGAAATGTTAATCCTTGTTGGCGGCGATGAAAATGCCATCATTTACCTAAAGGGCAGATTGAAACCTGAAATGATTGCCAGTCTGATGGATAAAAATTCACAAAAAGGGTTTTTGAGTTTGAGGAA
>CAYUBV010000243.1:0-4477 GCA_964443035.1 uncultured Tangfeifania sp. | reverse complement strand
CACAAATGGCAAAGCGGAACCGTTATCCAGCACGATATAAAAGCTTATTATTCATACCTGCCGGCGGCATTCATTTATAACGATCTATCGCTGAAATTCCTGGACGATAATCCGCAGGTTTTTGATGAAATGTGGCCGGTGACACTTCCAAACGGCAATAAAATGATTGTTACTTCGTACGGAATGTCGTTGTTGTATTCGCCTTTTTTCTTCATAGCTCATGGCTATGCGCTGGTCGACAATAATTTCGAAGCCGATGGTTATTCGATGCCTTACAGCCTGGCGCTCACTTTCAGCGCCGCATTTTATTTGCTGCTCGGGCTGTTTTTTTTACGAAAATTGCTTAAACGCTATTTCAAAGAATGGATTGTTACGCTTGTTATACTGGCGGTTGCGGTTGGCACCAACCTGGCCTATTATGCCACTTATGAAGCGCCCATGACCCATTGTTACAATTTTGCGCTGATTACTGTTTTCATTTGGCTGGTAGTAAAATGGTACGAATCGCCTTCGCGAAAGAAAGCTATTGCAGTTGGAGCATTGTTCGGATTGATTGCATTGGTGCGCCCGTCAAATATTCTGGTGTTTTTTATTTTGCTGCTCTGGGATGTGAAATCATGGAATGACTTTACTGCGCGGCTCTGGTTTTACATCAAACGTTTTGATTTTGTGCTGATTATGCTGCTTTTTTTCTTTCTAATTTGGACCCCGCAGTTTTTTTACTGGAAAGAAGTAACCGGGCAGTGGATTTTTTATTCCTACAGCACCAAAGATGCTTCCTTCTTCTGGGGAAATCCCCAAATATTTGATATTCTTTTCAGCTATAAAAAAGGATGGTTTGTTTACACGCCAATCATGTTTATTGCTTTTCTGGGAATTTTTCTGCTTCGGAAAAGGCTGAAAGAGGCATTTCTGCCGATTTTAATTTTTACACTGTTGAATATTTATGTCCAGTCGAGCTGGTGGAGCTGGTGGTTTGGCGGCGGATTCGGCCTTCGGGCGTTCATCGATTCTTACGGAATAATGGCTATCCCGCTGGCAGTAGTGCTGGACGCGGCTTCGCAAAAAAAAATCCTGAAGTATGCCACACCACTTGTTTTAGTCGTGCTAATCTGGTACAACACTTTTCAAATCAGGCAGTACAACAGAGGAGCGATTCATTTTTGGTGGAATACAAAAGAGGCCTACTGGGAAAACTTTCTGAAAATTCATCCTACACAAAAATATTGGAGTTTGGTGAGAATACCTGATTATTACCTGGCCAGAAAAGGAATTTACGAAGCGGTGACGCCGGTTGAAAAAAGAAGACGCGATTTGTGGCGGGGCTACCGCGACAATTACATCAATACGCTTAAACAGAATCCTCAGGTGGTTGACAGCCTGCAATTATATACCACAGGAGTTGAAAAAACATTTGACGAATCCCTAAAAGAACTGGCTTCTAAGCGCGTTGGAAACGAATTGCAGAAAAAAGAGGAAGAAATAAAAAACAGAATTACCAGCGATAAAGAGTGGAATAAATTTGTAATCAGGCTGGCAGGCCTTCAAAACATTTCGGTCGATTCAGCACTTCAGATTGAAACCAACCGGGTAGTCAATGCTATTTACCTGGAATGAAATCTAATTGGACTGCATTTCCTGCGAATCGGCAAACTGCTCATTCATCAGCGGCTTTAAATATTCCTTCGTAAATTTTACCACTCCTTCAGAATTCAAATGGTGATGGTCATAAAAATATCTTTTCTGACCGAGATATACCCGCGAAAAATCGTGAATTTCTGTGCCGTATTCTTTTTTTAACTCATCCATGAATTCCATCACATGCCCGTGTCCCGGCCATTCGCCAAAAGTTGAAGGTGCGACAATGAAAGTAATTCCGATATTATGCTTTTGGGCAAGTTCCACTGTTTCCCGCATCAGTTTTTTGTTCTTTTCAAAAGTGTCGAATTCCAGGCCGTTTACATAAGCTAATTTAAACCCGTTGTCGATTACTGTGGAATCGATTTTTTCCAGTACATTATCGCTTATTTTTGCACTCCACGGACCATATTTAAACCGCCAGTGCTTGTCGAATTTACTTCTGATATACGTGTACAACTTTTCTCCTTTATTTACATCGGGACCGGTGAGCACATGATAAAAAAACAGCGGATTGAGTTTTTCATACTGATAAGTGAAAGCGTTTTCATCCAGTCGTTCGGCAAAAAACATGGGCATCGAAAGCACGTAACAGATATGATCGGTGGTGTTCCCCCGGCTCAAAAAGTATTTCAGGAAAACATGCTGGTTGGCAATATTTCCTTTTCCGCCGCCTCTCCCGTAATTTAAAAATTTGCGATCCAGAATTTTCTCTACCCGCTGGTGGTTGCTGTGGCGCGAAAAATTACGGGCGTGAGACAATCCCAGCATCAGAAAATCGAAATGTTCGTTTTTGGGGGTAATAATAACATTTTCCTCAATATTAAAATTATGGTACTCTTTATTTTCGGCATTACGGCTTGCCATTTTACCGGCAAAATAAATGAGTCCGGTTAAAAGAAATGCAAAGAGTGTTATTTTAAATAAGAATCGTGCCATCAGAATGCAAAATAAATAAATTCAGTTTGTTCGAACCTCCCAAACATGAAAATAAACAGTGCGATAAACACATAAACAAACCACCGTGCCGCAACCGGCCAGTTTTTAATTTGCAGGCCGTGTTTCTTTTTCCGGTTTATCCATTCCAGAATTATCATAAGAATGACCGCAAAAAATACGGGTTGGGCTGAGATATTAAATTTCTTCACCGGCTCATCGAAAAGTGTTTGAACCATTTGCCCGATGTAATCGAATGCGTCACCAATTGTTTGTGCCCTGAAAAAAATCCAGGCCACCGTAACGAGCAAAAAGGTGAGAAGAATTTTCAGAATGATTTGGGGGTTTCTCAGCAGTTCGCGGTTTTCAATATGTTGTGTGTACCTGCGGTTTTTGTTGAAAACGAGCAGCGGAACAAACAGCAGCGCGTGGGCAGTACCCCAGGCAATAAATGTGTAATTGGCGCCGTGCCAGAATCCGCTCACCAGGAAAATGACAAACACATTGCGGATCTGTTTCAGGCGCGAAACCCGGCTTCCGCCCAAAGGAATATAAACGTAATCTCTGAACCAGGTAGAAAGCGAAATGTGCCAGCGCCGCCAGAATTCAGCAATATCGCGCGAAAAATAAGGGAAAGCAAAATTTTGCATCAGGCTGAACCCAAATAACCGCGCCGTTCCGATTGCAATATCGGAGTAGCCCGAGAAGTCGCCGTAAATCTGGAACCCAAAAAGTACTGCTCCCAAAAGTAAAGTTCCGCCTGTGTGGTCGCTGTAATTGGTGAAAATTTCGTTGGCATAAACAGCGGCATTATCGGCAATTACAATTTTTTTGAAAAATCCCCACAGCATCTGACGAATTCCGTCGCCGGCATTCACCGGGTCGAAAGTCCGCTTTTTCAGGAATTGCGGTACCAGGTTCCGGGCTCGTTCTATGGGGCCGGCCACGAGTTGCGGGAAAAAGCTGACAAACGCAAAAAAGGCGATGGCATCTTTTGTGGGTTCAATTTGGCGCCGGTAAATATCGATGCTGTAGCTCAACGTCTGAAACGTGTAAAAACTGATACCCACCGGCAAAATAATCTGCAAACTGGCAGGGTTTGCCTGAAATCCGAATTGATTGAGTAAACCAGCCGCCGAATCGATAAAAAAATTGAAGTATTTAAAGAAACCGAGAATACCGATATTTACAAGAATGCTGAGTGCCAGCAGTAATTTACGGTTTGTATTTTTCTCAGTCCTGTTCAGCCACAAACCAATATAATAATCGGCAAAAGAGCTGATAATTATTAGAGAAAGGAAGCGCCAGTCCCACCAGCCATAAAAAACGTAGCTGCTTGCCAAAACAATTATATTTTGCAGCTTCAACTGGTTTCTGAATAACCAGTAAAGTACAAAAACAATGCTGAGGAACAGGAAAAATACGAGCGAATTAAATAACATGTTTAGCTTTTATTCTTACTTGTATAGATTTAGTAACTATTATTTAGCTTTTATTAAATAGTTGGAAACTAAACTATTTTCCCTCGTTGCGGGGTTTAAAAACTGCAAATTCAACTCGTTCATTCCCCTTTGCCGGATCACATAAACCGTATCTATTTTACTTTCCATGTTTCTTTTTATGTCGTTGTATTTTATTTGATTGGTATAAACCCATGTTTCTTCTTTTTCAAGCAGTTTGTACAATTGTTGCGGCACTTCAACTTCTTCTGCTTCATCCGCCATAAAAAACAGCTCATATTCTTCCAGTGCGAAATTATACAATTTATCTCCGGGTTTCCTGTTTTCCTCAAAAACCTCCAGTGCCTGACGGGCTCCCTGGTAACGAAACAACGCGGGTATAAATTCGGCATTCAAAAAAACATTGAAAATGCCTGAAACGAGCACCGAAAAGAAAAGCAATC
>CAYUBV010000242.1:0-4484 GCA_964443035.1 uncultured Tangfeifania sp. | reverse complement strand
TAATCCCATGTCGTTTATGAAACATCATCGGCTGAAAAATAAGTAGGCTGATATTGACTGCTCCCATGTTTTTGCCTCTCTATGCATGAACCAGGGATATTTATAGTATCGGGCCTAAAAAAAATGCCGGCTCATTCATTGAATGAATTGCGTTGTCGAGTAGTTTTCCGAATATCTTATCGTGAAAGTTTTTGTTTTTCAGCGGTTCGCGGTCATCTACATCAGCCTGGGTGAACAGAAAATCAAGGATTTCACCTTTGTCGTTAATAACAATGTGGAGTTTAAATCCAAAGAACCATCCCATAGAACATTTCCCTTTTGTGGCGAGTCCTTTGAAAGTTCTGTGCTGGTGTTCACGTCTGATGTGGCAAACACGGATTGGTGTGGAATCGATAAATGAAACGCCGGTACATTTCCCAAGACAACACAATTGAAGAAATACGACCATTGGCATAAGGGCTTTTTGTTGCAACTCAACAAAACGGTTGCAGGATGCGGTTTCCGGGAATTCAGATTTCATATGTTTCTGTACATGTTGAACATAGTAGTGTTTCAGACAATTAAACATAATCAAAGCCTTGCTTTTTTACAATAATTATTTTGAGTTTCTTACATCGAACTCACGTTAATTAGGTTGCCTCTGCACTTATCCCTGGCACCTCGATATTTATCAGATTTTGACAACAACGACTGTTGGAACAGCCTTTGCTTCTATTGGTTTATGAGCATTTGTTTCCTTAAGCACATCATAGAAATGGTTTGGCCAGTACCCTTAAAAATACTGGCCGGCGGACCGTTGAACGGTGCTTCGGTTGAGTGTTGAAATAACTCTGTATTCGTGGGCGGTGCCGGTTAAAGGTTAGCTATGGCGGGCCTAACCCCATTCGATCACCGTTTTTATATCATCTTCTGATCGTATATCAATAGCTTGTTGAAAATCGGTATATGGTATATGGTTGGTAATGAGCCGATCGATTAAATCACTCCATCTGTTTTTTGCCAGTTCCAGATCGCTTACCGCGGTGGCAAAATGTGCTACACTGGCATTCACACTGCCTAATATTATCTGGTTTTTTAGTACCATCTGCTTCATTAATTCGGCACCCAAAATGCAGGTAGGCCTGTGCCCTTCCGGGATGCCTGTCATAACGTAGATGCCGTTTATCCCCAATACATCAATAAGCTGAAATCCTAATTTGGCTATCCCGGCTGCTTCATAAATAAAATCAAACTCACCGTGCTTATCGTCAATATTCATGGTTTTAATTTCCCTGCCATCAATATATTGGCCACCCAAACCGTGCAGGATTTTAACCCTTTGTGAGGTTTCGTCGACTATGTCCAGTCCCCAAATGTCAGCTCCACGTAATTTTAGGGCAAAAGCACCCAAAAGGCCTATGGCCCCGATACCGGCGATGAGTACTTTTTTTCCTTTATACCAGTCATCTGCTTTAGCTCCGGGTACACGCGATGCCTGTATCAATGCCGATTCCGTTATTGCTTTTGATGCCACCGACATGGGCTCTGTTAAAACCCCAATGTCTTTTATCCTTTCGGGTACTTTAACCAAATAATCTTCATGATCTACCACGTATTCGGTTTCAAAACCATGTAAGCCTTTTATGCCCCTTTCTTTGTATTCGCCGGTAAAACACATGTCGCTTCGGTTGTTCGTGCAACAGGGCAGTCCTTTGTCGCATTCCCTCCGGACCATAAAAACAGCATAATCGCCTTCCTTTACTTTCTTTACTTTCTCTCCCGTTTTGGTAACTATACCAATCATTTCATGGCCAATCACCAAATATTTGCTATCCTTGGGGGTATCTGCCCTTCCGCCCACAACCTCTTCACGGTCTGTGCCGCAAATGCCCACCTGCAGTACTTTTAATTTTACATCGTAGGGAGTAACTAATTCAGGAACTTCTTTATCAATGATGGATATCCCTGATTGTCCCGGCACAATTGAAATAGCTTTCATAGTCTCTTTCATTTTAATAAACTTTTAAATACTGGAAGATATATCCTGGTTTCTTTGATCATTCAACTGCTTATCTAAATTCAGGGCTGCACTTATCAATCCCAAATGGGTAAATGCCTGGGGGAAATTTCCCAAATGTTCGCCTTTAAATCCCAGCATTTCGGCATACAGACCCAGGTGATTCGCATATCCCAGCATTTTTTCGAAATAAAGCCTGGCTTTTTGCAACTGGCCTGATCTCGACAAACATTCCACATACCAGAACGTGCACATAGAAAAAGTGCCTTCTTCGCCCTTAAGCCCGTCGGGGGCTGATTCATCCGGCCGGTACCTGTAAACCAATGAATCGGAAACCAGATCTTCTTCAATGGCTTTTAAGGTGGATAACCATTTTGGGTCTTTGGAATTGATAAACCGGATGAGGGGCATTAGTAAGGTAGCTGCATCTACTGAATCAGATCCCTCAAACTGAACAAAGCACTGTTTTTCTTCATTCCAGAAATTTTTCCATATTGACGTATAAATTTCATCCCTTACCTCTTTCCATTTTTGCGGATATGGAAATGGCCTTGATTCACCTATCCGGATTATCCGTTCCAGTGCCACCCAGCACATAAACCGGCTGTAAAGGAATTTTTGCCTTCCACCTCTTACTTCCCATATCCCTTCATCCGGTTGGTTCCAGTTATCGCACAGCCAATCGATTTGTTTACCCAGGGCCAGCCAAAAATCGTAGGAGATTGGCTCACCGTATTTATTGTACAGGTATACCGCATCCATTAGTTCGCCATAAATATCAAGCTGTAGTTGGTCGTAGGCAGCATTTCCAATCCGTACAGGCCCTGTTCCTTTGTATCCTTCAAAATGGGACAATGTTTCTTCTTTTAAATCCACCGTTCCGTCTAATTTATACATCAATCCCAGGTAACCGGCATGCCCTATGTCCTGGCATTGTTTTTCAACCCATTGGATAAATTTGGTGGCTTCTTTGGTATACCCCAGGCTTAACAGGGAATAAATGGTAAACGAGGCATCTCTGATCCAGGTATAGCGGTAATCCCAGTTTCTTTCGCCCCCCAGCCATTCGGGCAGGCTAAATGTGGGGGCAGCCACCATAGAACCATATTTAAAGGAAGTCATTAATTTTAGGATAAGCGCAGAGCGGTTTACAATATCTGTATACCGCCCGCTATAATTGCAGATCGAAATCCAGTCTTTCCAATAGTTAATGGTTTCATACAAATTTTTATCAACAAAATCTTCCGTATTTGTAATCGAAGGCGCATTTTCTTCAGCCAATTCAAGGATAAAATTGGCCTGTTCACCTTCTTTCAGGGTGAATTCGGCAAGGGCATCATCATCCGTTTTATTTAAAGGCACATTGCTCTTTAACAGGATGTGTAATGGCTTTTCCCCCTCGCTTTTAAATAAAATATGATTATTGCTGGAAATGGTTTGGTGTTTATCTCTTGCATAATTGAAACGTGGCTTGCATTGCATTGAAAATTTCATTTCACCTCTAACGCAGGTAACCCTTCGTATTAATATGTGGCCCTTATAGAGCTCTTCCACCGGCATAAAATCGGTAATCTCGCTCACACCCTGCTCAGACAAAAACCTCGTTAATAAAACGTTTGTATCGGGCAGGTACAACTGTTTTGTGTTGAAATCATGTAAATGTGGGCAAATCGTAAAACTTCCGCCCTTTTCATGGTCTAATAAAGCGGCAAAAATGGAGGGTGAATCAAAATTGGGAAAGCACATAAAATCAATAGAGCCATTGAGCCCTACCAGTGCAATGGTGTTTAAATCACCAATGACTCCATAATTTTCAATGGGTTGATAGTTTTGCGCCATGGAATTAAGTTTGTAAAAATTTGAACTGGATGCACATAAAAGTTATGCTGTAATATATTTTATTAACAAAACGGAGGCAGTTTCGTTCAAAATTTTAGTGACATGGGTTGGTTGGCAGAATCATCCAGATTGTAAGAGATTTTTTTATAATGCTTAGGCATTTTGGAAACCCCGATAGCTGCTAACATCCGGAATTAAGGAGTTGGAAATATTAATTTGCTGGTTAAGTTTTCCATATCGGAGTCGAACCGATGACCTCTTGACTGCCAGTCATAGCTTATATTTCATCTGGCAATCTAAAATAGCAAGGATTATTCCGGATTTAAATAAGTTCGCTATCTTTGTGCGTAAAATTACGAACAGAAAAATGAAAATTGAAAAAGTATTTACGGAAAAACAGGAAAAAACAGCCCGGTATGCTAAAGCGATGGGGCATCCGGTAAGGATGTATGTTTTGGAATTGCTTTCACAACAGAGTTGTTGCTACAGCGGCGATTTAAGCGATGAATTGCCCATTGCCAAATCAACTTTATCCCAACATTTGAAAGAACTGAAAGAAGCCGGACTGATTCAGGGTGAGATCGAAGCACCACGGATAAAATACTGTATCAACAAAGAAAACTGGGAAGAAGCACAAATTCTTTTCAAA
>CAYUBV010000241.1:0-4498 GCA_964443035.1 uncultured Tangfeifania sp. | reverse complement strand
TGGAAGGCGTTTATTCGCATGGCGTTTACCGGTTTCCGAGGTTTGTGGATTACCTGCAAAAAGGATATGTGAAACCAGATGTCGAACCCGAATTGATTCACTCTGCAGGTGCGCTCGAACAATGGAACGGCAATTTGGGGCCGGGAATTTTAAATGCCGAATTTTGCACCGAGCGTACCATGGAAATTGCAGAAAAAAACGGAATTGGTTGTGTTTCCATTGCCAACACCAATCACTGGATGCGCGGCGGAACTTACGGCTGGCAGGCTGCAAAAAAAGGGTTTGTCTTCATCGGCTGGACCAACACCGAAAAAAACATGCCGGCCTGGGGCGCCAAAGACAGCCGGCTGGGTAACAACCCGCTGGTTTTTGCTGTGCCATTTGCAAATGAAGCAATAGTGTTCGATTTTGCGATGACACAGTTTTCGTACGGAAAAATGGAAGCAACGGAATTGGCAAACGACGAACTGCCTTTTCCCGGCGGATTCGATAAAAACGGCAAACTCACCTCCAATCCTTCAGAAATTCTGGAAACAAGACGCGCATTGCCCATCGGCTACTGGAAAGGCGCCGGATTATCATTACTGCTCGATATTCTGGCAACAATTCTATCTGCCGGTCGCTCAACCAAAGAGCTCAGCGAACTGGAAGCCGAATACGGTGTTTCGCAGGTTTTTATTGCCATCGATGCAAAAAAACTGAGCAACTTTCCCGCTATTCAAAATACTATTGAAGAAATAATCAGTGATGTAAAAAATTCTGTTCCTGACGAAAATCAATCTGAAATCCGCTATCCCGGTGAGCGTGTAATTCGAACCCGGGAAGAAAACCTTAAAGATGGAATTCCGGTAATAAAAAATATTTGGGAAAAAATTACCGATCCGACGCAACCCTGAAATCGCTTTTCGCATCTATCATCTTATTAACAAGAAAAAGTGTTTTTATTATTTTTGAAGATTGAAAACAATAAACTATAAATTGATTAATAGCAATTATTATGAAGACGAAAAATTTAAACAGAAAATTTTTACTGATTTTGGCACTGCCGTTTTTGTTTATGGCGTGTAACGAGGAAAGCGAAGAGGAGGCATTTGAGCTAAAAGCCGACGCCTATGTTGTTAAAAAGATGATCGACGAAGAAGTTCAATTTGGAGTTGCATTATTTGCCTACGGGAATAAGGCTATTGCCAGGGCTACAGTAGATCCGCCAACGGGTGCTGCTGACGATTCTTTTGAACTCGAACCTGCAGAATCATCGGTTTATACCTATTACAAAGAACCTGCCGCTGATGATTTTACTCCAACCTTTCCGATTGAGGGGCAATATGTATTCGATGTGGAAAGTGAAGATGGTGAAACACTTCAGGAGACAGATTTGCTGGAAAACGGCTTGCTTGAAATTCCGGTCATAACCGATGCGACATATCATTCAGGTGACGAAAGCATGAACGTGGAATGGGAAGCCCCGGAAATTGCAGACGGACATGTGGTGAAAATGCTGGATGAAGAGGGTGAAGTTATTTTTCTGAGCTACACGCTCATTGCGACAGCCGATGAGTACGACATAAATCAGGGATCAGGGAACTGGAACGGTACAGCTTCTACCGGCCAAACTTATACCTTGCAGGTGCAGGCATTTACTTACGAATCGGGCGTAAGCCAGGAAAATCTTCTTTACAACATTAAAGAAATTGCAATTGGCGAAATGGAAATAACCTGGGGAGATTAAAGTTTTTTAGAGTGAAAAAATAGTTTTAGTCCGTGGGTATTTTACCTGCGGATTTTTTTTTGGAATCCCCCAATAAAAAGGCAGAAAATCACTTTTAAATTTCTGTTTCAATTTTTCATTTGCTACATTGTAGGCCATTTATCTAAATCAATAAAATAAAAATACAATGACTGAAAAAAGGAGGGATTTTATTAAGAAGAGCCTGGTTGGAACAGCAGGAATTGCCATTGGCGGGCTCGGATTAAGTGCCAAATCGTACGGTTCGATTATTGGCGCAAATGAGAGAATTACAATGGCTGTAATAGGAATTCGTGGTCAGGGAAACGGGCATATCGGGAAATGGTGTTCGTTAAAAGATAACCGCAACGTATTTCTGAAAACCATTTGCGATGTGGATGAAGAACTGTTCCCGGAAAGGGTAAAAAAGGTTGAGGAGGCAATTGGTTCACGGCCTAAAACAGAATGGGACATGCGCCGTGTTTTTGAAGACAGGGAAATCGACGCGGTTTCGTTTGCCACTCCCAATCACTGGCATGCGCTGGGAACAATTTGGGCTTGCCAGAACGGAAAGCATGTTTATGTTGAAAAACCAGCCAGTCATAATGTTTTTGAAGGCCGTAAGATGATTGAAGCCGCACGCAAATACAACGTCAGGGTGCAGGTAGGTTTTCAAAACCGCTCAATCGCCAACGTAATGGAAGCTATGAAATTTTTGCACGAAGGTGGAATTGGCGACGTGTATATGGCAAAAGGACTCTGTTATAAACCACGCGATTCGTTTGGTATTGCCGAAGATGGCATGCCTCCTGAAAACCTGCATTACGATATGTGGCTGGGGCCTGCAAACTGGCGCCCCTACAACGAGAAAAAAGGCCATTACAACTGGCACTGGCACTGGGATACCGGAAACGGAGACACCGGAAACCAGGGGCCGCATCAATTCGATATTGCCCGCTGGGGACTGAATAAAGATGAGCATCCCGTTGATATTTATTCAACCGGTGGCATTTACGGCATCAGCCCGAAAGAATGTTCGCAGGAAACGCCGAATACGCAAACCTCCCTGTTTACTTACGGTGACGGAAAAGTGCTCGAGTTTGAAACACGCGGCCGTTATACTCACGGGGAATCGAGCCTGGATATTAAAATCGGAAATATGTTTTATGGAACTGAAGGCTACCTGGAGTTGAACGGCAGCACCTGGAAAGCTTTCCGTCAGCGTGAAAAAGAACCGTTTGCAGGTTCTGATACAGAAAGCTCGGAGGTACCCAACGATCCTACTTTCAGGGCAGCCCCGGGCGGAACCGAACATTATGCAAATTTTATCGATGCAATCCGGTCGGGCAGTAACTATACGCTGCATTGCGATATCCGCGAAGGATTTTATTCTTCGGCTTTACCTGATCTTGCCAACATATCGTACCGCTTGAACCGACAACTAACGTTTAACAGCGATTACGAGAAATTTGCAAACGATCCGGAGGCCGATATGATGCTCACACGCAATTACCGTAATCCTTACGTTGTGCCAAAAGAAGTATAAATCAGACAGGAGAAATGCTGTCGTAAATTTTGAATCCTAAATTAAAAGGTGCATCAAATAAAAGTTTTATTTAATGCACCTTTTTTTATTGGTTGATTATTCTGCGAAAGATGAATGTAATCAGGAAGATGTCATGTCTGAAAACAATGCTTTTTGTTCTTTCATTGCGCTGATTCTGTCTTCGGGAGACGTTCTCGCTTCGAGCAGGAACCAGCCCTCATAGTCCATTTCCGAAAAAAGATTCATGAGTTTCGGATACGGATAATCCCCGACATTCAGTTCACGGATGTGTACAGTGTCGCCAAACCATTTTTTTACTGAATTGAAGTTGGCTTCCAGGCCCGGAGGCAGCAAATCCTGATCATTGCAATTCCAGCAAATTTTCACACTGTCTTCGGTTACCTGTTCAAAAATCGCTTTCATATTTGGCAGTTGCTGTGTTAACTTGCCGTGTACTTCAACCCGAATGAGTTGTCCCATATCGCTGGCAGCTTTCCCACATTCGTTTAACGAAGCAGCAATCTGGGCAATGGTTTTTTCTTTGGGAACCTCAGGGGGCAATCCATTTGGTTTTACTTTTATTCCTGTTGCCCCGATATCCTTGCAAAGTTTCAGGTATTCAATTGTGCCTTTGATATTTTCTTTCACCTTGTTTTGATCAACGTGGTGATAATCGAAATTCGAACCATAACCAACACAAGTCACCGGACTGTCGGCAAATCGTTTTTTTACTTCGGTACGTTCATTTTTATTAAGTGATGTCTCAACTCCGTGAGCATGTTCGGTGCGCAATTCAACACCCAGTAAGCCGGTTTCTTCGCAGTTGCTAATCAGGGTTGGTAAGTCCCAGTCTTTTCCCCACTGGTAAGTTACCAGACCCAATTGCATTTTTGAATTCTTTTGCATTGAAAAAGCGGACAATGGATTTAATAATGTTAAACCAGTGCCGGCCACCAGGCTTTTTTGTATAAAATTTCTTCTTGAATGATTCATTTTACTGATTTTTTTAGTTTAGAAATTGGCAAATTCGTCTGCCAGCTCATTGATTTTTTCATCAGTCAGTTCGCCGGATGCCACTACAAGTCTGTATTTAAAAGTTGTTGCTTCACCCTCGTTTAAACTGAAATTCAGTTCTTTTTCGCCGTCGGTAAAAGCTTTCCGGCCAAGCGGGTTTGCAGCAAACAAGCCGTAGCCGCGGGCATGCCAGTAGGTTGGATACCCCACAT
>CAYUBV010000240.1:0-4503 GCA_964443035.1 uncultured Tangfeifania sp. | reverse complement strand
GGCTTTCGCTTCGTTCGTTTGTTACTCCTGGTGACGAGGAAACCGCTGTATCCGGGTTGCTTGTTTTAAGACGGTATTTTTCAGATCCTGAAAATTATCTCGGACTACGGTTGGGATATGGAATTTCACCTGACGATAATCGGAATCTAATTGATTCGGGAGAGAGACTAAGCCTTGAATCAAAACACGTCAGACTTGAATACAATCATCTTTTTCACCACAGATGGATTCTAAAAACAGGGGCGGTTTTGGGTAGCGAGGAGAAGCAAAGCGGAGGGTTTGCAGGTTACTATACTTTTGATGCTGGCATCTCACTGCTGTTTTAAAAATTATTTCTTAACAAATCTATCTTGTGGGAAGTATTCAAACGACCCGTCGTTATTTAAAAAAATCTGATCATTTGGTGGATTTTCTGCAATCAGACATATCATTTCATTTCCATCCAGGTCAAAATCATTTTTCAGAAGACCATCTGAAGATTCTATCCATAAAGAAGATGTTTCATTTGTAAAATTAAAACTGTCTCTTACAGCTATGGCCGGGTGTTAAATTATGCAGATTAATATTCTCATTTGGTTTACTATTTTTGGCAAAAGATTCAATTTTATGAAATTTAAAAATCAATTGGTTCACGGAACTTTAATTAAGCGCTACAAGCGTTTTCTAACAGATGTAAAACTCGACGACGGAACCGAAGTTGTGGCACACTGCACGAACTCGGGATCGATGAAAAGCTGCCTTGAAAACGGTGCCGAGGTTTATTTGTCGCCGGTGAACGATCCGAAGCGGAAAACCAAATTCACCTGGGAGATGATAAAAATTAACGGCGGATGGGTTGGAATTAACACCGGAAATCCCAACAAACTGGCGTTTGAAGCTATTTCTGCCGGAATAATTCCGGGCCTCGAAGATTATACCACAGTTAAACGCGAGGTGAAATTTGGCGACTCCCGGTTCGATGTTTTTGCAGAAAATGAACACGAAAAGTGTTTCATAGAGGTAAAAAATGTAACACTAAAAGATGGTAAATACGCACTGTTTCCGGATGCTGTAACTACGCGGGGGCTGAAACACCTGAAAACGCTGGTTGAAGTAAAAAAGCAGGGAATGCGTGCGGTGATGCTTTACATTGTTCAGCGCAGCGATGTGGAGATTTTTGCCCCGGCCCTGGAAATTGATCCCGAATACTCAAAAATGCTTAAAAAAGCTGTTGAATCGGGTGTGGAAGTTATTCCTTTAAAAGCCAGAGTATTGCCTGAGTCAATTGAACTGAGAGAAATTTTGCCAACTAAAATTTAAATAAATCACCGGAAAATTAGTTTCCCGGTGATTTTGAAGTGAATAGTTTTTCCCGGCTATTCTTCATCAGGAGCTTCTATTCTTCCGTAATACGAAATGGCCTGACGGTTGGTGCTGATTACATTT
The DNA here is from genome assembly GCA_964443035.1 of uncultured Tangfeifania sp. Lineage (GTDB taxonomy): Bacteria > Bacteroidota > Bacteroidia > Bacteroidales > Prolixibacteraceae > Tangfeifania. The sequence goes on along the minus strand of CAYUBV010000240.1, from coordinate 3,078 downwards.
AACGTTGCATAGCCCAAATCTGAAATGTGGAACGTGTAATTCAGGTTGTCCATTCCTTTGTCTATTTCAAATTCCACCCTGTACCCCTTTTCTTCCTTTTCAAAAGTGTATTCTTCAGCCGGTTCTGTAAAATCAAACCCGGCATCGCGGCCACCGTATTCAAGTCGGTATGCAACTCCGTAAAACGGAAGATAGGAATCAACTGTGTCGCCTTTTACTTCAACATCATAGGAATAATTTAAATAAACACTGCCGCCGCCCATTGGCATTGCATGGGTTGCATTAAATACAAATTCTTTCGATTCAAGAAGGTTTTTTACTTCTTCTATTTTTTTTTCCTGTCTTTCAGCCCTGCGCTCCTTCCTGGATTTTTGAGGCTCCTGTGCACTCGTGTAGGTGAGAAAAGAAAAAAGCAAAATTGTGGTTAAAATTATTCGTTTCATAGTTTTCTATTTTTTTTGTTGATACATTAAAACTAAATTCGCCTTATGGCAAATATTAGTTTTGCAAAAACTATTCCAGATGAATTATTTACGTAATAAAGAGCAATATAGTTATGACTAAAAAGTATATCGGAGCACATGTGAGTGCAGCAGGCGGAGTTGAAAATGCCCCGGTAAATGCACACAGGATAGGAGCCACAGCATTTGCTTTGTTTACAAAAAATCAGCGTCAGTGGTACGCAAAACCTTTATTGAAAGAAAGCATCCATATTTTTAAGGAACATTGCCGGTTTTACGGGTACGAACCACATCAGATCCTGCCTCACGACAGCTACCTGATTAACCTCGGTCACCCTGAGGAGGAGGCTTTACAAAAATCCCGTGCCGCTTTTCTGGACGAAATGCAGCGATGCGAGCAGCTCAATCTCGATAGGCTGAATTTCCATCCGGGCAGTCACCTTAACAAAACAACTGAAGAACAGTGCCTCGCCACAATTGCCGAGTCGATAAATCTTGCATTGAGACAAACAAAAGTGGTAACTGCTGTAATTGAAAATACCGCCGGGCAGGGAACCAACCTCGGATTTTCGTTTTACCAGATAAAACAAATTATCGACCAGGTGGAAGACCAAAGCAGGGTGGGAGTGTGTATCGATACCTGCCATGCCTATTCGGCCGGCTACGATATTCTGAATAATTTTGACGAAGTTTTTCGTGAATTCGAAGAGGTTATCGGTTTTGAATACCTGAAGGGAATGCACCTGAACGATTCGAAAAAAGATTTGGGTTCGAAAGTTGATCGCCACAACAGCTTGGGCGAAGGAACTTTAGGGTTGGAGCCTTTCCGGAAAATAATGAACGACAAACGTTTTAACGGAATTCCACTGATTCTGGAAACGCCCGACGAACAGAAATGGGCTGAAGAAATTCAACTTCTGAAAAACATGGAAAATGAGTGAGGTGGTTTATCTGAACGGGGAATTTATACGCACCAACGAGGCGAAAATTTCACCCAACGATCGCGGGTTTCTATTTGCTGATGGTATTTACGAAGTGATAAAATATTACAGGGGAAAACCTTTTCGGTACCAGGATCACCTCGGGCGGCTGGAACGAAGTCTCAACGAAATCAGCATTGATTTTCCCGGAGTTTCGAATCTGGAATCAATATTTTCCAGGTTGCTTGCCGAAAATCAGATGGAAAATTCTGAAGCAGGTGTTTACTTGCAAATTACCCGTGGAACTAACCGCCGGGTCCATCATTTTCCTGAAAACATAAAACCAACAGTTTACGCCTATGCATTCGAACTTCCGTCTTTTAAGGAAAATCTTAAAAACGGAATCAGTGTAATCACCCGTGAAGATATCCGTTGGCTGAGATGCGATATTAAATCAGTGGCTTTACTTCCTAATACCATGCTTTATAACGAGGCTGTTGAAAAAGGAGCCGGCGAATGTTTACTGGTTCGAAATGGCTTTGTTACAGAAGCTACTCACTCCAGTTTTTTTGGAATTAAAAACGAAACAGTTTTCACACACCCTCTTTCAAACCTGATTTTGCCTGGAATTACACGGAAAGTAGTTTCAGAAATATGCTTGAAAAACAAAATCCCGTTTGTAGAGGAACCTGTTTCGGCTGAAGCGTTATATCAACTCGACGAGCTTTTTATCTCCGGAACCGGAAGTGAAATAACCCCGGTGGTACAGGTAGATGACTCGGTTTTCGGCAATAAAAAACCGGGTGAAATTACCCGGTTGATTCAGTCTGAGTTTTTTAATTTAACCAATTAGGCAATGTGCAGTCCATCGGAATAACCGGGCTGCATCCACGGTAGTTTTTTACTTTGGTAAAACGGATTGAGCGCAGCCTGTAGTTCATTCATTTCTTCCCGGCTGAGTGGCTCAAAATTGCGAACGGTTTCTACATTTTTTTCGAGCACTTCTAAACTGTCGGTACCAATTACTGCGGCGGTAACTCCATTCAGGCTGAGAGCATATCTTACCAAATCTTTGGGATCGAGACCGTTGACAGTTTCGCGCGGACGGATGACTTTCATTGCCAGAACTCCCATTCCTTTCCCGGCAGCAAACGGCAACGGCTGCTCTTCAAATTGTTCTCCCTGTTTTTGGTGGTTTAATGCAATCAGCATGGTATCGAAATCGTACATTTCAGCGGCTTTTTTCATAGCTGGAGCCGATGTGTGGCCTGTAAAACCGATGTTTCGGATTACACCTTCTTCCTGGTATTTTTTCAGTACAGACAGCACCCCGTCTTTATTCCCAAAGTTTTCAACTTCCTCTTCACTGGCAATGCTGTGAATCTGGTATAAATCGATGTAATCAGTTTTTAATCGTTTCAAACTTGTTTCAATGGTTCGTTTAGCATCATCTGCATTTCGTTCTCCCACTTTTGTGGCGAGAAAAATGCGTTCGCGCACAGATGGTAATATTTTACCAACCCTTTCTTCGCTGTATTGCTGATCGTTTTTATAGGATGCAGCAGTATCCCAGTAATAAAGACCTTTGCTCAAACCGGTTTCAAGAATTTCCAGCCCGGTATCTTCGTCCACCGCCATAAAGCGGCTGCCAAGCCCCATTATCAGCAATGGAATACGTGCACCGGTGTTTCCCAGCA
>CAYUBV010000239.1:3375-4521 GCA_964443035.1 uncultured Tangfeifania sp. | reverse complement strand
CATTGTATGAAAACGATACATTCTCATAGCTGATTTTCGATTGGAAATTATCAATTTCTTCTGCATCCGAACTGTCGTTTATTTGAGTGGGGGTGTGCAAAACTTTATCGATTCGTTCCATGGAGGCGAGTCCTTTTTCAACACTGTACAATGCCGTGGAAAAAGCTTTTGCCGGATTAATTATATTATAAAAGAAAACAAGATAACCAATAAATGCAGCTGCTCCGAGCGAACTTTCCTGGTTTAAGATGAGCTGGCCGCCATACCAGAGTACAATAATAATGACCGTTGTTCCCAGAAATTCACTCATGGGGTGGGCCAAAAACCTGCGCCACATCAGCTGGTTCATTATTTTGAAATAATTGGTATTCTCGGTTTCAAACCGGTTTATAGCCCTGTTTTCGGCATTAAAAGCTTTAATAATCCGGAGCCCGGAAAGGTCTTCTTCGATAATAGAAAGAATTTCTCCCATTTTGTGCTGTCCTTTCCGGCTCTCTTTTTTCAGGCTTTTGCCAATGCGCCCGATAATGAAGCCGGCAATGGGAAACATTACAAAAACGAAAAGTGTGAGGCTCCAGCTCATGTAAATCATAACCGCCACCGATACGATGATAAGAATCGGGTTTTTAATCATCATTTCCAGCGAGTTCATGATGGAATTTTCCACTTCGGTAACATCACCGGTCATGCGGGCCATTATATCTCCTTTGCGTTCGTCAGAGAAAAAACCCAGTTGCAGTTTCAGTATTTTCCGGTAGATTTTTGAGCGGATGTCACGTACGACACCGTTTCTAATCAGTACAATCATGTAGTTGGCCAGGTAATAAAAACCAACCTTCAGCAAAACGGTAATTACTATGAAAATACCGATGAAAACCAGTGCCTTTTCGTGATTGTATTGAATTATTACTTTGCTTATCAGGTAGTTGCTGTACTCTGTGAATGCTGAAACATTCAGGCCAACTTCTGGCTTTTGGGTAACCAGTTCCTGTGTGCCAAATAAAATTTTCAGCGAAGGTATTAACAATAAAAATGAAAAGGCCCCAAATATGGCGCTTAAAAAATTGAAAATGATGTTCCAAATGAGTTTCCACTTGTAGGGAGGGATAAAACGGCGAAGTAAATGAAGAAAATCTTTCATGGTTA
>CAYUBV010000239.1:0-3275 GCA_964443035.1 uncultured Tangfeifania sp. | reverse complement strand
GTGTAATTTTGCGGAGTAATCTTTTTTAATTCTTGTTTTATTTTTTCATCAACATCCAGGCTATCAATGAAATTGTGGATGGCAGGCATGTCGATAACTTCATTTTTGCGGGTTAAATCTTTGAGCGCTTCGTATGGATTGGGATAAAATTCGCGCCGCAAAATGGTTTGAATTGCTTCGGCAACAACGGCCACATTATTTTCCAAATCTTTTTTTATAGCCGGTTCGTTGAGCATCAGTTTGTTTAGTCCTTTTAGAGTAGATTTTAAGGCAATTATGGTATGGCCAAAAGGAACTCCGATGAAACGTGTAACGGTTGAATCGGTTAGGTCGCGCTGCAGCCTTGAAACCGGAAGTTTGGAAGCAAGCTGTTCAAAACCGGCGTTGGCAATGCCAATGTTGCCCTCGGAATTTTCAAAGTCGATAGGATTAACTTTATGCGGCATTGTAGATGAGCCAACTTCTCCTTTTTTTATTTTTTGTTTGAAATAGTTCATCGAAATGTAGCTCCACATATCGCGGTCGAGATCGAGAATGATATTGTTGATGCGTTTCAGTGCGTCGAAAATTGAAGCATAATTATCGTAGTGGGCAATTTGAGTGGTGTATTGCGAACGTTCCAGCCCAAGTTTTTCCCTGCAAAAATTATTGGCAAATTGCGGCCAGTCAATTTCGGGGTAAGCCGCGTGGTGGGCATTGAAATTACCGGTGGCGCCGCCAAATTTTGCATGGCACGGAAGTGCACGTAACTGAGTGAGCTGAATCTGAATCCGTTCAATAAATACTTTAATTTCCTTTCCCAGTTTGGTGGGCGATGCGGGCTGTCCGTGGGTTTTGGCAAGCATCGGAATATTTTTCCACTTGTCAGCCAGTTCTTCCAGCTTTTCGGTTACCTGTTGCAAAAGCGGATAATATTCTTCGTCCAGTGCATCGTGAATTGATTTGGGTAAAGCTGTATTGTTGGCATCCTGCGAGGTGAGGCCAAAATGGATAAATTCCCGGTATTTTTCCAGGCCCAGCTTCTCAAATTCTTCTTTTAAAAAATATTCAACTGCCTTAACATCATGGTTGGTAACGCTTTCAATTTCTTTTACACGGGTTGCATTTTCAACCGAAAACTGTTGATGTATTTCCCTGAGTTCTTCCAGTTTTTCTTTTGAAATATTTTTTAGCTGGGGCAGGGGATATTCGCAAAGTGCAATAAAATATTCAATCTCTGCAAAAACCCTGTATTTAATAAGTGCATACTCGCTGAAATATTTCCAAAGATTATCAACTTTACTTTGGTACCTGCCGTCAACCGGCGATATTGCCGTTAATGCGTTTAATTCCATTCTTTTGCCTTTTAAAACCCTGCAAAGGTAGTAAATTAGGTGAATCTGGATTTTTTTTGCAAGCGATAATTTTTTACGCATTGTGCCGGATTTATTTATAACTTAGCTGTTCGAACCGATAACAGATAATGCGTTTTCAAATGAATTCAGAAAGAAAGTTATAAATGAGAAAAATAGAGGCACTACTCGTTGTTTTACTGATTTTACCGGTTGTATATATTTCGGAAGCCGGTGAAAACGATGAAAAGTTAGTTTACAAATTCAATATTAAGGAAGAAATTGCCCCGGCTATATGGCGGCAGACCCAGCAGGCGTTTGAAGCTGCCGATACGTTGGGCGCCGATGTGTTTCTGATTCATATGAACACATACGGCGGCACGGTACTCGATGCCGATTCCATCCGGACCAAAATTCTGCAAAGTACCATTCCTGTTTACGTATTTATCGATAACAATGCAGCCTCGGCTGGAGCCTTAATTTCTATTGCCTGCGACAGCATTTACATGCGCCCCGGCGGGAGTATAGGCGCTGCAACGGTTGTTAACCAAACCGGCCAGGCTATGCCCGACAAATACCAGAGCTACATGCGTTCTACAATGCGCGCCACTGCCGAAGCAAAAGGTAAAAAAATAGTCATTGTGGGCAACGATACAATTCAGCAATGGCGGCGTAATCCGAAAATAGCAGAGGCAATGGTGGATCCTTCTGTTTTTATTGAGGGCATAATCGATACGGGCAAAGTGCTTACATTTACTTCGGGAGAAGCTATCGAAAACGGCTTTTGCGAAGGTGTGGCAGAGAACATTCCGGAAATGCTCCGAAAAGTTGGTATTGAAGAATACAGGATTGTGGAATATAAGCCATCGTTTATCGAAAAAATAATTGGCTTTTTGGTTCACCCGGTAGTTTCAGGACTCCTTATTATGGGGATAATTGGCGGCATTTATTTTGAAATGCAAACGCCTGGTATTGGCTTCCCGATTGGAGTGGCCATTCTGGCCGCCGTGCTTTATTTTGCCCCGCTTTATCTCGAGGGACTGGCCGCACATTGGGAAATTCTGGTTTTCCTTACTGGTTTGATTCTGATTGCCGTGGAAATATTTGTTATTCCCGGTTTCGGAGTGGCCGGAATTTCGGGTATTTTGTTGGTGTTTATTGGCTTGGTACTGAGCCTGATTGGTAATGTTGATTTCGATTTTAGCCCCGTTGATACCGATAAGCTTGGCGTGGCTATTATGACTGTTGTGTTTGGCCTGTTTGGCGGATTTATTTTAGCACTTTATCTGGGCAATAAATTGTTTACAGCAAAATCAGGTGTTTTCAAAAATCTTTCCCTTAACACTGTTCAGAATATCAGCGAAGGTTATTTAAATGTAGAATCATCATTTTTAAACCTGAAAGGAAAAACCGGAACTGCCCAAACTGTTTTACGACCCGGGGGAAAAGTTTTAATTGAAGGCGAAGTTTACGATGCGATGGCTGAAACCGGATTTATTGACAGGGGAGAGGATATTATTGTTGTAAAAGTGGGAACTTCCCAGCTTTATGTTGACCGACCTGAAGGATAGCCCGATATCACCGAAAGCCGGAAGTGGAGTTCGAAATGGAGTAAAAATTTTCTTCCATAATCGTTTTTATGTAGATTTGTCCCGATAGTTAAAATCTGTCTGCATTGCAGGCTTTGTTACATTTTTAAAATTTTATCATGATGAAAATATTCAGAAACCTTTTTTTACTGTTTGTCCTAACTTTAGGCATCAATGTTTTCGCGTTGGCACAATCTTCCGATGATGGTATGGGCGTGATTGGCAAGTGGGATCTCACCATAGTTATCGACGACGATGATATGGAAGATCTCGGACTTTTCCGCCATGGACTAATGAGCGACGCCGGATTTCCCGGTTGGCTGGAAGTTAAACTTTCAGGATTTTCCACTCTTGT
>CAYUBV010000238.1:0-4530 GCA_964443035.1 uncultured Tangfeifania sp. | reverse complement strand
TGGTCACTTTTCTGAACCTGATGATGGCCGAACCCGACATTGCCAAACTTCCCGTGATGGTCGATTCTTCGAAATGGAACGTAATTGAATCGGGTTTGAAGTGCGTTCAGGGAAAAGCAATCGTTAATTCCATCAGCATGAAGGAAGGGGAAGAAATTTTCATCAGCCAGGCGAAAAAAATTAAACGCTACGGCGCAGCGGTTGTGGTAATGGCATTCGACGAAAAAGGACAGGCCGACACATATGAACGCCGCATTGAAATTTGCCGGCGCGCCTACAATATTCTTACTGAAAAAGTAGGTTTCCCGCCGCAGGACATCATTTTCGATCCGAATGTACTAACCATCGGAACCGGAATCGAGGAGCACAACAATTACGCTGTCGATTTTATTAAAACGGTGAAATGGATTAAGGAAAACCTGCCGCTGGCCAAAACCAGCGGGGGAATCAGCAATGTTTCTTTTTCGTTCCGCGGGAACAATTTGGTGCGCGAAGCCATGCACTCCGTTTTTCTGTTTCATGCGATTAAGGCGGGGCTGGATATGGGAATTGTAAATCCGGGAATGTTGCAGATTTACGATGAGATTCCGAAAGACCTGCTCGAAAAAACAGAAGACCTGGTGTTAAATCGCAGGCCGGATGCCACCGAGCAACTCCTCGAATTTGCAGAAGAATACAAAAGCGAAGGCAAAAAAGAAGAGAAAAAAGATGCCTGGCGCGAGCTGCCACTTAATGAACGGATTTCGCATTCGCTGGTAAAAGGAATGCCCGGTTTTGTGGAAGAAGACATGGCCGAAGCGCTTAAAATATACCAACCGGCGCTCAATGTAATCGAAGGCCCGTTGATGAACGGGATGAACATTGTTGGCGATTTATTTGGCAGCGGAAAAATGTTTCTGCCACAAGTAATCAAATCGGCCCGGGTAATGAAAAAAGCAGTGGCTTATCTTCTGCCCTACATCGAAGCCGACAAAGCAAAAATGAAAGACACCAGCAAGCAAAAAAAAGTGCTGCTGGCAACGGTAAAAGGCGACGTGCACGATATCGGCAAAAATATTGTGGGCGTGGTTTTAAGCTGCAACAATTACGAAATCATCGATTTAGGAGTGATGGTTCCAACAGAAAAAATACTGAATACAGCGGAGAGGGAACAGGCAGACATAATTGGACTGAGCGGACTGATTACACCCTCGCTGGAAATTATGGTGGATATTGCCAAAGAGATGGAACGCCGGAAAATGGATACGCCGCTGCTGATTGGCGGGGCTACCACTTCAAAAATTCATACCGCCGTAAAAATCGAGCCTGAATATTCGCATCCGGTGGTGCATGTAAAAGATGCCTCGCTGGCAGTAAATGTCACTTCGAATTTAATTGCCCGGAATGAAAATTACATTCAAAAAGTAAAAGACGATTACAAACAGATTCGCGAATTTCAGGGACAACGCAAACCCAAAGAATACCTCACACTTGAACAGGCGCGTGAGAACAAGCTAAAAATCAACTGGGACCGTTCACCGATTTACACCCCCAATTTTACAGGTGTAAAACACCTTATCGATTATCCGCTGGAAGAGTTGCGCAAATACATCGACTGGACCTTCTTTTTCCTCACCTGGAACCTGAAAGGAATCTATCCGCAAATTCTGGAAGATGAAAAACAGGGTGAGGAAGCGCGGAAACTGTATGCCGAAGCCAATGAATTTCTGGATGAAGTTATTGAAAAGAAAATGCTGCAGGCCAACGCTGCGTTTGGAATCTGGCCGGCAAATGCAGTGGGTGACGATGTTGTTCTTTTTGAAGATGAAACGCGAAAAACTGAAGTGGGACGCTATTACCATTTTCGCCAGCAGGAGAAGAAAAAAGGCAACCTGCCAAATTTGTGTTTGTCAGATTTTGTGGCTCCGCCCGAATCGGGGAAAGCTGATTACTGTGGCGGATTTGCAACCACCGGAGGCATCGGCATTGAAAAGTGGAGAGACATGTTCCTCAAAGATCATGACGATTATAAAGCCATTATGCTCGAAGCGCTGGCCGACCGCCTGAGTGAGGCTTTTGCAGAATTGCTCCATTTACGAGTACGCAAAGAGTTCTGGGGATATGCACCCAATGAAAATCTGACACTCGAAGAACTGCTAAAAGTAAAATACCAGGGGATCCGGCCTGCACTGGGTTATCCGGCCTGCCCGGAGCATTCTGAAAAAGAGAACCTGTTTAACCTGCTGAAAGCCGAAGAAATTGGCATGCAACTGACAGAACATTATGCCATGTATCCGAACGCTTCGGTATCGGGTCAGTATTTTGCACATCCTGAATCGCGTTATTTCAGCCTCGAAAAAGTGGGCCGCGACCAGGTGCAGGATTATGCAAAACGAAAAAACAAACCGGTGGAATTTGTGGAGAAATTCCTGCCCACCAATTTGAATTACAAGTGAAAATATTTATTAACCGGATGAAAAAAAAGGAGTTATATTTTGGAAATACAAAAAAAGAAAATACTTTTGCAGTCCCGATTATTGTCCGTACTTGTAGGCAATGTAAAATATTGATTTTCTTGATGTAACAGCTTGTCAATGATGCATGACAAATCTGAAAAAACACAGGAAAAAGTGAAAGTTGAATAAATAAATTTAGTACAAGTGGATACATTAAGTTATAAAACTGTTTCGGCAAACAAGGCAACCGTCAACAAAGAGTGGGTGGTTATCGATGCTGAAAATGTTGTTTTGGGCCGTTTGGCCAGCGAGGTTGCAAAAATTCTCCGGGGCAAAAACAAGCCCGAATTTACACCGCACGTTGATTGTGGTGACAACGTAATTGTGATAAACGCTGAAAAAGTACAGCTCACCGGTAAAAAACTGACAGATAAAATTTATCTCCGTCATACAGGTTACCCGGGAGGCCAGCGTACACAAACGCCAAAAGAAATTTTAGCGAAATATCCGGAAAGGCTTGTTGAAAAAGCCGTAAAAGGAATGCTGCCCAAAAACAAGCTGGGAAGTCAGTTGTTTCGGAACCTGCATGTAGTTCTGGGACCCGAACATAAATTTCAGGCTCAGAAACCGAAAGTTGTTGATTTAAGTAACAATAATTAAAAAAAATGGAAGTAGTTAACACAATAGGGCGTAGAAAATCGGCAGTTGCGCGTATTTACGTGAACGAAGGCAAAGGGAACATCACGATTAACAAACGTGAGTTTAACGAATATTTCCCGACAACTACCCTTCAGTACATTGTTAAACAACCGCTGAACGTAGTAGAAGCAATTGAAAAATACGACATTAAAGTCAATCTTGACGGCGGTGGTATTAAAGGACAGGCCGAAGCTTTGCGCCTCGCAATTTCAAGGGCATTGATAAAAATTGACCCGGAATTGAGAAAAGATTTGAAAGCGGCCGGATTTCTCACCAGGGATCCACGCGAAATTGAACGTAAAAAACCGGGACAGCCGGGAGCAAGGAAGAAATTCCAGTTCTCAAAACGTTAATAAATTTATTGTTAAATTATATGGATCTAAAATGGTTGAGATTCCCGAGGACTCGGGGCTACTCAACTGTTGCTTTTAGAATCATAAAAAAAGTAAACAGATGCCAAAAACATCATTTCAGGAATTATTAGATGCAGGTGCACATTTTGGACACCTGAAGAGAAAGTGGAATCCGAACATGGAACCTTATATTTTCATGGAAAAAAACGGAATCCACATTATCGATCTTCAAAAAACAATTGTTAAAATAGACGAGGCTGCAGCAGCCATTAAGCAAATTGCCAAATCGGGCCGCAAAATATTGTTTGTTGCCACAAAAAAACAGGCAAAAGAGCTGGTAGCCGAGCAGGTAAAAAGCGTTGGAATGCCATACGTTACTGAACGTTGGCCCGGTGGTATGCTCACCAACTTCCCAACCATCCGCAAAGCGGTGAAAAGGATGATTTCCATCGACAAAATGACAAAAGATTCAAGCTGGGACAACCTGTCGAAAAGGGAAAAACTGCAAATTACCAGGCAGCGTGCCAAGCTCGAAAAAGTTTTGGGTAGTATTGTCGACCTGACCCGTTTACCGGCAGCACTTTTCATCGTCGATGTAATGAAGGAAAAAATTGCTGTTCGCGAAGCACAGAAGTTGGGAATCCCGGTATTTGCAATTGTTGATACCAACTCAAACCCGGAAGATATCGACTTTGTTATTCCGGCCAACGACGACGCTTCCCAGTCAATTAAACTGATTCTTGGCGAAATAACCGAGGCAGTAAAAGAAGGACTTGCCGAAAGAAAATCGGAAAAAGGTAAAGAAGAGGATGAAGAAACTCCGAAAAAACCGAGAAGAAAACCGAGAAGAGAAAGATCGAAGGCGGCAGCAGGCGAAGAAAAAGATGCCGGCAACGATAATAAAGAATAAGTAAAAATTACAAAGTATAAATCGTTTTAAAAATTTAGCTTTATGGCTTTCACAACAGCAGACGTAGTCAAATTGCGCAAATTAACCGGTGCAGGGATGATGGATTGTAAAAATGCCCTGAAAGATGCCGATG
>CAYUBV010000237.1:0-4561 GCA_964443035.1 uncultured Tangfeifania sp. | reverse complement strand
CCCGAAATCATATTAAACCCGGCTACCACGGCCATTAAAATCAGGATGACCCACACATTCATGTCGAGCATGGAAAGCCAGTCGAAAATTTGCGGATATTCGCGTGTGATGGTGGTGGTACGCAAAATGGCATCGTTTTCACGGCTGTAGTCGAGCACGGTGTTGCGCACTTCCTGCTCAATTTCTTCAATTCGGTTGAAATCGTTTACCAGAATTTCAAAGCCGCTGATTTGGTCGCTTCGCCAGTCGTTCAAACGCTGCACCTGCTGCAGGTCGCCAACCACAAAAAGATTGTCGAATTCCTCGATGCCGGTATTGTACAACCCGCTGATTTCGAGCTGCAGCATCCGCGGGGTGCTTTCATCTTCATTGATAAAATAGAGCACTACTTTGTCGCCTAACTCAACGGCAAGCAGATCGGATAATTGTTTTGAAAGTAAAATCCGGTCGGAACGCACCGAATCATTTAATTCGGGCAGGGTTCCTTCCACAAGATTTTCGCGAAAAAAGCTCCAGTCGTAACCGGCATCTACGCCTTTAAATACAATTCCCTGTATGTATTCATCGGTTTTAATCATGCCCGGCTTGGTGGCAAAAACCTGTACTGTTTCAATACCGTTGAATGTTTTCAGTTCTTCCAGAAATGCCTGGTTGCGCGAAACAGGGCGTGTTTCATACGAATTGTTCGAATCGAAATTAATGATTTGAATGTGGGAGCCAAATCCCACCACTTTGTCCCTGATTTCCTGTTTGAACCCGGTAACCACCGAAACCGAAACGATCATCACAGCCAGTCCCAGTGCAATTCCCACCAGTGCAATACGGATTATTCTTTGCGACAAAAATTTTTTGTCTCCTTTCTCAAAAAATAACCTGCGCGAAATAAAAAGTTCGGTATTCATGCGCAAATTTCAGGTAATACGTTATTTCAGACTGTTGCTGCTTTTGTTTTTATTCTCTTTCTACGGTTTATAAACGGAAGAACCAGCATGGAAATTATGCCTATAAAGATAATCATTCCGTTCGTCGCCGTATGGGCCACAAATGCAAAAATAATTCCGTTTTCATAGGCCACACCGTAAAGCGCCAGGGCTTCCGTTGCCATAAAATGCCAGGCACCTATTCCTCCCTGTACAGGGGCCACCATTCCGAAACTGGCCAGCACAAATGTAGTTAATCCGGCTATCGGATTGAGGTCGCGGGTAAAATCAAATGCGAAAAACACTGCATAGAGCATCACGTAATACAAAATCCAGATGAGTGCAGAGTGGAAAAAGAACCACCCTTTTTGCTCAATCGACCGTATGGAAATAAACCCTTCTTTCAGATTGCTCAGTATGCCGGCAATTTTCTGGTAAAAGAGGGTGTTTTTCAGTGTTTTTCTGAAAATAAAAACCATTACAATAAAACCTGCAAAACCAATAATCAGGTAAGGTGAAAAAATTATGGACTGCAGTCTCGATTCGATTTCAGGGTTGCTTTGCAGAAAATACAGCATTTCGCCAAACTGCGAAACGATTACAATTGCCAGCAAAATCAGCAATGTAAGCATGTCTACCGCCCGCTCGGCAACTACGGTTCCCAGCAATTTGGTGAACGAAATTTTCTCGTACCTTGCAAGCACCCCGCATCGCGACAGTTCTCCCATCCGGGGCAGCACCAGGTTCATCAGGTAGCCAATCATTACCGATAAAAACGTGTTGATAAACCGCGGTTTGTGGCTTATCGGTTTTATCATCAGCCCCCAGCGCAGTGTGCGGCTGATGTGGCTAAACAGACCGATGACAAGTGAAACCCAAATCCAGAAATAATTTACGTCGTTTCTCAACACTGATTTGATTCGTTCGATATCCTGATCCTTGTAAATTAGCCAGAAAAGAAATACCCCGGCAGCAAAAAAAGCAAGAAATCTGACAATCCTGTAGGCTGTTTTCTTCAAAACAAAAAAAATTTAAACTGTTATATTGCTTTGATTTTTAGGCTGCTGCGATGTAGTTGTGCGGCAAGCAAAAAAATAGTAGCAGTTTCAGTCATTCAGTAGCCGACAAAAATATAAATTTGTTTGATTATTTAAGCGAAAAAGCCCGAATGGTATTAAACAAAATGGATGCATCGGGTTTTAATAAATTGAAACAGATAATTAACAAATCCTGAAATTTTGTTTATCCGCAGTTAAGTAAACAAAAATGAACGACACGGAGAGTAATGAATATTGTACGGCCCAAAAAAAATCTTGGTCAGCACTTTTTAAAGGACAGGAACATTGCCCGAAAAATTGTTGACAGCCTTGGAGCCTCTGTTCCCGATGTACTGGAAATAGGGCCGGGAATGGGAATTCTTACACACTATTTAACTGAGCGACCCGAATTGAATATCCATCTTGTTGAAATCGATACCGAGGCGGTAGAATACCTGAAAACATATTATCCTCATTTAACGGAACGGCTTTATTCCGAAGATTTTCTGAGGTGGGATGCAGCACGTTTGCCCTATTCGTTCAGCATTATCGGTAATTTTCCTTACAATATTTCTTCGCAGATTTTTTTCCGGATTCTGGAGTTGCGAAACCGTGTGCCCGAGGTGGTTGGAATGGTTCAGAAAGAAGTAGCCGAAAGACTTACGGCAGGCCCCGGCAGCAAAACCTACGGAATATTGAGTGTGCTGCTCCAGGCCTGGTACGAAAGCGATTATCTGTTTACAGTTCCCGCGCAGGTTTTTGTCCCTCCCCCGAAAGTAAAATCGGCCGTTATACGGCTCAGACGCAATGAGGTAAAAACATTGCCCTGCAACGAGAAATTGTTCTTCGAAATTGTGAAAACTGCTTTTAACCAGCGACGAAAAATGCTCCGGAATTCGTTGGGAGGCCGGAGCCAGAATCTGCCGGAGCAATTTGCCACAAAAAGACCGGAACAATTATCGGTTGCCGATTTTATTGAGTTGACACAAACCATTGAAAACCGCTAAAAAACAGGATTATGGATTTTGAAATCACCAGGGAATATATCGATATGCTGAAGGAGCTAATCGAAAATGAAAGCACCGAAGAAATTAAAGCATGGATGGAGCCGCTTCACCCGGCCGACATTGCCGAAATTATGGATGACCTCACCATGGACGAGGCAAAGTATGTCTACCTTTTGCTCGAGGGCGAAAAGGCTTCGGATGTGCTGATTGAAATCCCTGAAAACGACCGGAAACGCTTCCTGAGAGTGCTTCCGCCCGAACTCATTGCCAGCAAGTTTATCGAGTACATGGACTCGGACGATGCTGCCGATATTGTAGCCGATCTCGACGAAGACCTCAAAAAAGAGGTGCTTATGGGAATCGAAGATACCGAGCAGGCCGGAGATATTGTAGATTTGCTGGAATATGAAGAAGATACTGCCGGTGGTATTATGGCCGTTGAAATGGTTTCGGTAAATGAAAACTGGACGGTATCCACCTGTTTGAAAGAGATCAGCAGGCAGGCCGAAGAGGTGGATGAGATTTATTACATTTACGTAACCGATGATAAAGATAAACTGAGAGGGGTGCTTTCGCTGAAAAAACTGATTCTGAACTCTACAAGTACACAAATCAAGAATATTTACAACCCCGATGTTATAAGTGTCAGTACAGGTACCCGCCAGGAGGAAGTAGCTGAAATAATGGATAAATACGACCTGGTGGCCATCCCGGTTGTGGATAATATTGGCCGGCTGAAAGGCCGGATTACCTTCGACGACGTCATCGATTTTGTTCGTGAAGAAGCCGAGCGCGATTACCAGATGGTTTCGGGTATTACCGGCGATGTGGAGCCGGGCGATAAAGTTTGGGAATTGTTGCGGGCCCGCTTTCCGTGGCTGCTTATCGGGTTGCTGGGAGGTATTTTGGGAGCGCTTGTTTTGGGCTCGCACGAATCCGAGCTGGCCCAGGTAACCGAGCTGGCCTTTTTTATTCCGCTTATTGCTGCGATGGCTGGGAATGTGGGCGTGCAGTCTTCATCCATTGTGGTGCAAAGCATTGCCAGCGGTGTAAAAGAAATTGAATCGACCGGAAAACGTTTGTTAAAAGAGGTGCTGGTTGCACTGGCCACGGCATCCATTTTTGCCATCCTCATATTCGCATACAACTATTTCAGCCAGGGAAGTATGGCGCTTACCTATTCGGTTTCCATCTCCCTGTTTATCGTAATAATTTTTGCGTCTATTTTTGGAACGTTTATTCCCATGCTACTGCACCGCCTGAAGATTGATCCGGCGCTGGCTACCGGTCCGTTTATAACCACCATGAATGACATTATCGGGTTGTTTATTTACCTCGGAATCGGGAAAATGTTTTTTGAGATGATATAGAATAATTGATTTATAACTTCCAATGAATGAGATGTTTTACCTGAACTTGCTTTGAATTTCTTTTTTATAAGTGCGATGCGAAATGATAAGAATGAAATAAGATATTCATTGTTCACCGTAAGCAAATTAGAAATTCTCCTTATAATTTCAGATATTTATATTTCAAAAAAAAAATAGAAAAATGGCAACAGTTGAGAACATACGAAGTGAATTGATCGATAAAATCC
>CAYUBV010000236.1:0-4607 GCA_964443035.1 uncultured Tangfeifania sp. | reverse complement strand
TAGCCATCGAATTCCGCAGTTTTTCCAAAACCGCCGGATTTACCGGAACACGTTGCGCCTACACTGTAATTCCGGATGAATTGATAGCTTACGACAAAGAAGGAAAAGCCCACCCGGTTAAACCACTCTGGAACCGCCGCCAGTCGACCAAATTCAACGGTGTTTCTTACCCCGTGCAAAAAGCTGCAGCGGCTGTGTTCACCGAAGAAGGCAAAAAAGAAGTTTCGGAAGTTATCGGGTACTACCTCGAAAATGCCCGAATCATGAAAGAGAGCCTGGAAGCTAACGGTTATGAAACTTTCGGTGGAAAAAATGCACCCTACATTTGGGTGAAAACAAAAGGTGGAATGAGTTCCTGGGACTTTTTCGATAAAGTGCTCAACGAAGCCAATGTTGTGGGGACTCCCGGCTCAGGGTTTGGCCCTGCCGGCGAAGGTTATTTCCGCTTCTCGGCTTTTGCCGACCGCGAAAAAACCATAGAAGCAATGGAGCGGATTAAGAATATGTAAGAGTCCCTCCTGGCCTCCTCCAAAAGCGAGGGATCAAGAAAAAAACCGGTGTGAAAAATTCACACCGGTTTTTTATTTCTCATACAAGAATCTTATTTGTTTCAAGAACCATTTGGAGAGCATCCTTCAAATTCTCTTTTGCCTCATCTAAAGTCTCTCCCTGAGAATTTGCTCCCGGTATTTCTTCAACATATGCCGAGTAACCACCTTTGGGTTCCTCAACAAAAACTGCTGTAAATGACAAATTATTTAGCTTCATTCTAACCAATTTTCAACACAAATATATTAAATCACAACTGAAACTTCTGCACAAAACAATTAAAATCAACATGAGCAAATAATCTAATTACAAGTTTGTTTCATCCTTTGCAACAGCAATTTGTCTTGTTTTGCTACCCGGATAAACTTTCAGCGCCTCTTCCAGAATTTTCAGGCTTTTTCCCAGGTCTTGCTTGTTTAAAACATAAGCAATCCGAACCTCATCCTGTCCTTTGTCGGGCACAGTATAAAAACCCGAGGCCGGGGCCAGGTAAATGGTTTCGTTCTCGTATTCAAAATCGGCAAGCAGCCATGCACAAAACTTTTCTGAATTATCTACGGGAAGGCGCGCAACTGTATAAAATGCGCCCATCGGTATTGGTGAATAAACTCCATCGATGCGGTTCAGTCCGTCGATTAAAAATTTCCGGCGGTTCACGTATTCATTGTAATTATTGAGCATATACTGCGGGTCGGCATCCAGCGATGCTTCGGCAGCTATTTGCCCGATGAGCGGCGGACTCAAACGCGCCTGGCAAAATTTCAGCACATTGCGTTTTACTTCCTCGTTTTTGGTAATCAGCGCCCCGATTCGCAGTCCGCACTCACTGTATCGCTTGGAAACAGAATCGATAAGTACCACATTCTGTTCGATTCCTTCGAGGTGAAAAGCTGAAATGTAGGGTGAACCGGTATAGCAAAACTCCCGGTAAACCTCATCCGAAAAAAGATACAAATCATACTTTTCCACCAGATCGCGGATTTTATTCATTTCCTCCTGCGTATACAAGTAGCCCGTTGGATTATTTGGGTTGCAAATCATAATCCCTTTTGTTTTCGGGGTAATCAGCTTCTCAAACTCCTCAACCGGAGGCAGGGCAAAACCATCTTCAATATCGGCAGCAATCGATTTAATAACTGCACCGGCAACAATGGCAAATGCTTCGTAATTGGCATACGCCGGCTCGGGCACAATAATTTCATCGCCCGGATCGAGACAGCTCATAAATGCAAAAGTCACCGCTTCGCTTCCTCCGGTCGTTACAATAATATCATCCACATCCACATCAATTTTAAATTTGTGGTAATATTTTGCCAGTTTCTCCCGAAATGAGCGAATTCCTTCACTTGGAGTATATTCCAGAATTTTACGATCGATGTTTTTAATTGCTGCAAGCGCTTCAGGCGGCGTTGGCAAATCGGGTTGCCCAATGTTTAAATGATACACTTTAACTCCCTTTTCGCGGGCTTTATCAGCAAGCGGGGCTAATTTTCGTATGGGTGAATCGGGCATCGCCCTTCCTCTGTTCGAAACTGTTGGCATGTTGTAAAATATTTTAAAGAAAGCAAAGATATAAGTATCAATCTGAAAACAATAAATATTATTTTTTTTCAATTCTGCGTGTTAGCAAAATTTTAACTATCAAATTAACAAATACCTGCTGTACAAAACCATTACCGGAAGAAATCCTTAATATTTATCATATTTTGGTAAACTACAGGTTTCTATTTTTGGTCTGAACATTAAAAACTATCAAAAATGATTATTGGAGTTCCCACAGAAATAAAAAATAACGAGAACCGCATTGCGCTCACCCCTGCGGGAGCGTCAGAACTGGTAAAACGCGGGCATGAGGTTTACATCCAGGCAAACGGAGGAAACGGCAGTGGTTTTAGGGATGAAGATTACCTGGAAGCCGGCGCTAAAATTCTTCCAACCATTGAAGATATTTACGGCATTGCCGAAATGATTATGAAGGTAAAAGAGCCGATTGAACCTGAATACAAGCTGATAAAAAAAGACCAGGTGCTTTTTACCTATTTTCATTTTGCCTCGTCGGAAGAATTGACCAATGCGATGATCGATAACGGATCGGTTTGCATTGCCTACGAAACCGTTGAACTCGACGACCGTTCGTTGCCATTGCTTGTTCCGATGAGCGAAGTAGCCGGCCGCATGTCGGTGCAGGAAGGAGCCAAATTCCTCGAAAAAACATTTGGCGGATACGGTGTGCTTTTGGGCGGCGTTCCCGGGGTTCCTCCTGCCAAAGTACTCATTCTGGGCGGCGGAATTGTAGGTACCGAAGCCGCAAAAATGGCTGCCGGCCTCGGCGCCGATGTCACTATCATGGACATCAATCTGAAACGCTTGCGCTACCTCGACGATATTATGCCGGCCAATGTAAAAACTTCCATGAGCAACGATTACAACATTCGCGATTATGTGAAAACCTACGACCTGATAATCGGTGCGGTGCTCATCCCCGGTGCCAAAGCTCCACGACTGATTACCCGCGACATGCTTAAAACCATGCGCCCGGGAACCGTGATGGTTGACGTGGCCGTTGACCAGGGTGGTTGTTTCGAAACCACAAAAGCTACCACACATGCCGATCCGACTTTTAATATCGATGATGTAATTCATTATTGTGTGGCCAACATGCCCGGAGCAGTTCCGCGCACATCAACCATTGCACTAACAAATGCTACCCTGCCCTATGCCTTGCAAATTGCCGGCAAAGGCTGGAAGCAGGCCTGCACCGACAGCATTCCTTTGAGAAAAGGACTAAACGTAGTAAACGGAAAAGTAGTTTACGAAGGTGTTGCCGAAGCTTTCGATCTTCCTCTCGAAAAAGCCGAAACTGTTTTGTGAAGCAGTCTAACTAAATTAACATATTCTCTTAAGCCTTTTGCTGAAAAGCAGAAGGCTTTTTTATTTTAAATACAATGCTTTATCTTTAAATCTGAAAATTTACAAAATGAATCAGATTAAGGAAAATTTATACGAAATAATATTTAAAGCCGATACACGGGCAGGAAAAGTATTTGACATTGCACTATTAATCGTCATCCTGCTAAGTGTGGTTTTGGTGATGCTTGAAAGCGTTGCCGGAATCAGTCAAAACTATGGCGAACTGCTGATTATCCTGGAGTGGATCATCACCCTCATTTTTACTGTTGAATATTTTGTACGCATTGCGGTGGTCAGAAAACCCTGGAAATACATTTTCAGTTTTTACGGGATTATCGACTTACTGGCTGTTTTACCTACTTATCTCAGTTTAATATTGCTTGGCTCACAAAGTCTCGTGGTCATCCGCGTGCTGCGTTTACTGCGGGTTTTCCGTATCCTGAAACTCACCCGCTACACACAGGCAGGGCGCACACTGGCCCGTGCCCTTTGGGCCAGCCGCGAAAAAATCAGCGTGTTCATCTTTTTCGTTATCATCCTGGTGGTCATAATTGGCACAGTGATGCACCTGGTTGAAGGGGAGGACGGTGGGTTTACAAGTATTCCCACAAGTATTTACTGGGCCATTGTTACACTTACAACGGTGGGTTACGGCGACATCAGTCCGGTGACTGCATTTGGTCAGTTTCTTGCCAGTTTTGTGATGATTCTGGGTTATGCAATAATTGCCGTCCCAACCGGAATTGTAACCGCCGAAATGGTGAACCCAAGCCGGCAAAAGAACACGCAGGTTTGCCCCAACTGCCTTCACGATAAACATGAAAACGATGCAGTGCACTGCAAAAAATGTGGCGCAAAATTAAATCCTTAATTAACAACATTTCTGCAGTTGTGGATATTTAAAACTGATTTTTCTGAACCGGAGAAATTTGAATGTTTATTTTTGTGAGAAATTAATAGTACCCAAAAAGTACTTTAGAACGTCATTCTGAACTTGTTTCAGAATCTTTACCATTCAAAACACAGACCCTGAAACAAGTTCAGGGTGACGTTATTTACAGAATACATACTTTTTTGGCCAGCTTCATTAAACGACAAAAAAATGAAACAATATTTGCACCTTCTGGATACCATTCTGAAAAACGGGA
>CAYUBV010000235.1:0-4657 GCA_964443035.1 uncultured Tangfeifania sp. | reverse complement strand
ACGTCACCCTGAACTTGTTTCAGGGTCTACTTTTAAATCTGTCATTGGCACGACGCAGGAGGAGAAATCTGTCACTATAAAACTTCATAAATTTCATTGTTCAGAAACCTCCAATCAGGATTAAATCTGTTTATTAAATTTTCCTTTTTTTCTCTTCTCCATTTTTTTATTTCCTTTTCTCTGTTAATGGCTTCATTTATATCCTGAAAATGCTCGTAATAAACCAAAAAATGGCAATTATATTTTTTAGAAAATCCAGTTATAAGTCCGTGTTCATGTTCATAAATTCTTCGTTGTAAATCATTTGTCACTCCAAGATAAAGAACTGTTTTATTTTTGTTTGTAATGATGTAAATAAAATAGTTATGGTCTCTCATTATGCGGTTTTTATTTATTCATTTAAATTAATAAAGTTAGTTTTCTTAAAGCAGATTTCTCATCTTCGTGCCTCAGATTGCCAATGACAGATTTTAATTTTTCTTGTCATCTCGACGAAAGAGAGATCTGTTAATTGAAAAGATTTCTCCTCCCGCCGGCTGGCGGGTCGAAATGACAATTGCCTGTTTTGTCATCGTCTCATTATGCCCAACAAAATTGGGTGAACACTCGAAATGACAGTTGCCGGTTTTGTTATTACCTCATTATGCCCAATAAAAATTGGCCGGCCATTCAGCATGACGTAAAAGTAAGACCATAATACAATACGGATTTTCATTTAACAATTATGAAAGCTTGTTTCATTCTTTTTCATTTCCGTTTTTCAAAATTTTTCCTTCCCCTTCAATTAAAACACGGGTTTTTGGCAGGCTTTCCGGGTAATTTTTCTGGAGGAATTCAATCAGTTTTTCGCGGATGAACACCCTTAAATCCCATGCAGTGGGCGAGTCTTTGGCACTCATAAGTGCGCGCACTTCCACCCCGTTTTGTTTGGCATCGGTTACCTGGAGCACATTTACCCGTTTATCCCATAGCGGCGTGCTTTCCAAAAGCCGGGTAAGTTCTTTACGCAGTGCATCGAAAGAAATGTGGTAATCGGTATAAATAAAAACGGTTCCCAGTATTTCAGCCGAGGTGCGGGTCCAGTTCTGAAAGGGTTTTTCGAAAAAGTAGGTGGAAGGAACCACCAGCCGTCGCTGGTCCCAGATGCGCACCACGGTGTAGGTGAGTGTAATTTCTTCAATCCGGCCCCATTCGCCTTCAATAATCACTACATCGTCGAGCCGGATGGGCTGGGTGATGGCAATCTGGATACCTGCCAAAACAGCAGCAATAACACGCTGGGCCGCCAGGCCGATAATCACCCCGGCCACACCTGCCGATGCAAACAAACTGATTCCGATTCTTTTTACTTCGTCGAACAACATTAATATCAGTCCGATGGAAATTAATACGATGAGAAAAACCAGGATGCGTTCGAGAATATTAAACTGCGTTTGAAACTTGCGTGAACGCAGGTTATTCTCTATTGAAACGTCATATTTGTCTAAAAAAACTTGTTTGACAATTCGTATAAATGCAATACCTGCCCATGACAAGCTGATGATTAAAAGTATGGAACCTGCCCGCTCAAAAGAACCAATAAATTCCTCATCTGAAATATCGGGTTCTTTTAAAAAATATCTTAAAAATATGCCGGAGAACAAAAGCAAGGCTGGAATGATAAATTTTTTTAAATACTTCATTTTTTTAAAATGAAACAGGATTGCCTTTTTATTCTTTCATGGTGATGATGGTTCCCGGCTCAAAGTATTCGTTGTAAGCCATTGGCGAACCGAGTTCTTCTATTGCTTTATTAATTAC
Source organism: uncultured Tangfeifania sp. (assembly GCA_964443035.1). Classification (GTDB taxonomy): domain Bacteria; phylum Bacteroidota; class Bacteroidia; order Bacteroidales; family Prolixibacteraceae; genus Tangfeifania. The sequence goes on along the minus strand of CAYUBV010000235.1, from coordinate 2,857 downwards.
TTTGTCTTCTCCTATTGATGCGCGGATGGCGCCTTGCTGGTAATAAAACCGGGATACGATTTCATTTTCGAGCAGGCTTTTTACTTCTTCATTAAACTCATTCAAATCTTTGTCGAGTTTGGGTTCCAGCTTGGCTTTCAGTGTTTCGAAATCTTCTTTTGCCAGCCCGTAATATTTTTCTTCTTTTGCAGCCTCGATTAAATCTTCAAGCGCGTTTTCCGATTCCGATTCATAATCAAATTCTTTTTCTTTTACGAATTCTGCAAACTGGCTGTAAATACCATCGTTTATAAAAAACTCGTCGGGTGCGGCAATCGATTCATTTTCGCTGGCAAATTTTGTTGCGAAATCGAAAACCATGTAGTTTGTAATTAATGCAATGCCGAGGTTGCTTAGCTGCTCAGGCTCCATCACAATGTCGGGCACAACTCCGCCGCCGTCGTAAACTTTACGTCCTTTTTTGGTGGTGAATTCCGTAATCAGTGAATCCGGCATCTCGCCTACGCTGCCGTCTTCGTTGCGGTGCGAATAGTCGAGTGTCTGGATGCAGCGTCCGCTGGGGATGTAATATTTTGCAGTGGTAACCTTCAGTTTGGTGTTGTAATCCAGGTCGCGTGTAGTCTGCACCAGTCCTTTCCCGAATGTGCGGGAACCCACAACTAATCCGCGATCGAGGTCCTGCATGGCTCCGGCTACAATTTCGGAAGCCGATGCCGAGTTGGTGTTGGTGAGAACGGCAATGCGAATGGTGGTATCAATTGGGGCGGAAGTGGCTTTGTAGGTTTTGTCCCACTGTTTTACTTTACCTTTTGTACTCACAATTTCTTCCCCTTTCGGAACAAACATGTTTGCAATTTTCACGGCTTCCTGGAGCAAACCTCCGCCGTTATTGCGCAAATCGATCACCAGCCCCTGCGGATTGTTTTTCTTCAGCTCCATGAATGCATTTTTTACTTCGTCGCTGCTATTATCTGTAAAACTCGATAAGCGGATGTAAGCTGTGCTGTTGTCCAGCATTCCGTAATAAGGCACGGCATCGATGGAAATTTTTTCCCGTACTACTTCAATATCGAGAATTTTTTTCTCGCCCATTCGCTCGAGTTTCAACAATACCGGCTTGTTGGCAGGGCCTTTCAGCAGGTTGCTCACATCTTCGGTATCCATATTTTCGGTCGATTTTCCTTCCACCTCGAGAATGATATCTCCGGCTTTCAACCCGAATTCTTGTGCCGGAAATCCTTCATAGGGCTCTGCAATCACAATTTTTCCGTTTTGTCTGCTGATTAACGCGCCAATTCCCGCATATTCACCGGTTGTCATAAAACGGAAATCTTCCATCTGATCTTCCGAAATGTAGTTGGTGTAGGGGTCGAGCGAGCTAAGCATCTTGTCGATGCTGGTTTTCACCAGGTCATTCGGATTGATTTCGTCCACATAAAACATGTTCAGTTCCCTGAACAGGCTGTAATATATTTCCAGGTTTTTGGCAATCTCAAAATTCTTTTCATTGCGGTCGAAACTGTAAAACCCCAGCCCGGCAACCACAACTATCATTGTTCCTATCCAAATTTTTTTCCAATTCATAGCTTTTTTCTCCTTTTTAATCTGAATGAAATTCAATCAGATAAATATTCGTTGAACCGACAAAATTAAAAATATTACCCGATATCAGTCACTGAATCCTGCAACGTATTACGTTAAAATATATTAAACCCATTAAACGCTGTTAAGTTTAACCGGTCAGAAAAGCGAAGACAGATATTAATTCATAAAAACACTGATTTTAACACCGGCTTTTTTCATTTCACCGAATAAATGCGAGGGTTGAACGAAAAAAGGACCATTCATTTTGTAACTTCCCGTAAATTGGAACGTCATTTCAAATAGCTAATTAAATTTTGGGGTACCATGAAACAAATTTTCAAGTTATTTTCAATTTTAGTGATTGCGTTAATTGCGATTAATGCAGCCGCTTTCGCAGGCGAAAAAGAACAAACCGAAAACAGAAACGTCAGGAATTTTGACGCCATAAAAGTTTCTGCCGGAATCGATTTGTACATTTCAATGGGCAATGACGAATCGGTAAAAGTTGTTGCCGATGAGGACAATATTGACGATGTAAAAACCGAAGTCAGGGGAGGCACCCTCCACGTTTACATGAAAAATACCAGCAGTTGGCTCAATATTTTCAACTGGGGCAGCAGCGGCAGTCGTAAAGTTTATGTCACAGCCCGCGAATTAAAAAGCATCGACGCGTCATCGGGGTCCGATGTAAAATCACAAAATACGTTGAAAGGCGAAGAGTTGAAAGTTAAAGTAAGCAGCGGCAGCGACGTAAACATCGATGTTGTGTACAAAGAAGTTTCCCTGAGTTCGAGCAGCGGTTCTGATGCACGGTTAAGCGGCAAAGCAAAATATTTTATAGGAAGTGCCAGCAGTGGCAGCGACATCAATGCCCGCAATCTGGAAGCACAGATTTGCAATGTGAATGTTAGCAGCGGCGCTGACGCAACAGTAACCGCAACCGATGAAATTTTAGCCAATGCCAGCAGTGGGGCGGATATCCGTTATTACGGCAAACCCAAAGTTGTTGACATTAACGAATCGAGCGGCGGCGATGTTTCAGGAAGGTGAAAATTCCTGTGTTTAGCTCAGGCACGGTCTGAATGTTGCTGTCATTTCAGTGCTCATCCAATTTTTATTGGAGAGTAAATGACAGAGATGCTGAATCCGCCAGCTGGCAGACAGCATGACGCTCTAAGCTTATTGGCTGCTATTATTAAGAACGTCACCCTGAACTTGTTTCAGGGTCTTTCTTAAAACAGCTTTTCTCCATTTCTCCATCTCACCTTTATCA
>CAYUBV010000234.1:1404-4684 GCA_964443035.1 uncultured Tangfeifania sp. | reverse complement strand
TACGAAGGATCTGAAAAAGATATTGAGGCGGCTATTCTGACCAGCCGGAATTACATCAAACAGTTTCTGGCAGATTGAACATTTCAATACGAATTGAATCCGCAAATCTCATCCGTGGGTTTGCGGATTTTTTTACGCACTTTGTAATCTTCTGGCGGATAACCCAGCGTTATCAGCAGCCCGATTTTGCGCTTTTTCGGGATATTTAACAACTGCTGAATTTTCTTTTCATCGAACCAGCCAATCATGCAGGTTCCCAGTCCAAGTTCTGCGGCCTGCAAACAAAAATGGGCGGCGGCAATGCCAATGTCGTATTGCGGGTATTCCTTGTTTTTGATACCGCCGCCAATTTGCGCAATCAGTTTGGCTTTCTCCATTACCAAAACAGCAATCACCGGTGCTTCGGTGGCAAATTTGTTAAACGAAATTGCTTTGTTGAACGTGGCTTTGGCCACCTTGCTTTTAAGCTCCGGTTCATCAACAAAAATCAACTTCCAGGGTTGTGAATTGCAGGCCGACGGCGCCAGATGAACCGCTTCTGTAAGTTTTTCAATTTTCGCGCGTTCAACCGGCTTATTTTGATAACGACGCACACTTTGCCTCGATTTGATTAATTCCTGAAAATCCATAATGTTATTTTTCTGAACTCCGAAATTAATTGAATTCTTTCAGCTTCCGATTAAACAAAACATAAATTCTATCGTACATATTAGTAGTTATAATGTAAAACCTTAAAATTTTAAGTTATGTCAGACAGTGTTTATAAAATTATTGAAGTAGTTGGCAGCAGCCCCGAATCTTGGGAAAAAGCAGCTCAAAATGCCATTGACCGTGTTTCAGAATCGTTACGCGATTTAAGAATTGCCGAAGTGAAAAAAATGGACTTGCACCTGAATGAAGGGAAAATTGAATTTTACCGCGTAAAACTGAAAGTTTCGTTCAAATACCAGGCGCATGAATAATGACAAACATTTAATTACTTCTTGAAGGGCGTAATTTTAAACGCCCTTTGTTTTTATTTTTTAGTTATTCGATTTTTTTCTAATTTGGTAAAAATCAATAAAATCAAAAAACAATGAAACGTAGAATATTTATCCGCAACAGTGCCCTGGGTGGGCTTGCCCTTACAATTCCCGGCATTCGCAGTTTTGGCAACGATTTTTCGGCCGATTATCATATTCCTAAACGGGTTTTGGGAAAAACAGGCGAAAAACTTTCAGTAATCGGGTTTGGTGGAATTATGCTGAACGATAACCCACAGGACTTTGCCAACGAGTTGGTGGCCAAAGCATACGAGCTGGGTGTGAATTATTACGATGTTGCGCCCACTTACGGGAATGCCGAAGAACGCATGGGGCCGGCACTGAAGCCTTATCGTGAAAATTGTTTTCTGGCCTGTAAAACCAACAGGCGCGATGCCAAAGGGGCACAGGAGGAACTGGAAAATTCGTTGAGACTTTTGCAAACCGATCATTTCGACTTGTACCAGCTACATGCAATTACTTCTGTTGAAGAAACAGAAAAGGTATTTGCGCCCGGCGGTGCAATGGAAACTTTTGTAAAAGCCAAACGCGACGGAAAAGTGAAACACCTCGGCTTTTCAGCACACTCGGTTGAGTCAGCACTGATGGCAATGAATAGTTATGATTTCGATTCAGTATTGTTCCCCATTAATTTTGCCTGCTGGCATGGAGGCGATTTTGGGCCGCAGGTTTATGCCGAAGCCGAAAAACGCGGAATGGGAGTATTGGCCCTTAAAGCAATGGCTTTGACACGGCTGAAAGACGGGGAAGAAAAATTATACAAGAATGTATGGTACCGCCCCATAGAAGATGAGGAAATAATGAAGATGGCGTTAAAATATACGTTATCGAAAAATATTACTGCTGCCATTCCTCCGGGAAAAAATACCCTGTTTTTAAAAGCGCTCGAATTTATGAACAACTACGAGCCAATTTCCGGGGCTGAAACCGATAAACTATTATCGCTGTCGAAAGTAACTGAGCCTGTTTTTATGCACGCTTAAGCAGCGTGTTACCTCAGCTCAAAGGTGGTCGTTCCAATGTTGTAACCGTCGGCAAAAATGTCAACGGTGTATTTTCCTGTCATTAACTCGGGTTCGTTGGAATTGTCCCAGAAAATAGCTGCCGGCAGGTCATGTCCTTCGTAAACTACTTCGCGCATGGCCGAATATTGAATTTCCAGGTCTTCGTACCTGAACAGGTTGTTTTCCGATTTGCTCAATAAAAGCTCATCGGGACGCATTATGCGTGCGTAGATATTTTTTGGCCCGCGTTTGGCTGCCACGTTTTCACCCAAAATAAAATAGATCCTGATTTTATCAGTCCGCCGCGCAAACCGCGTAGTCTGACTCCTCGTGTTAAGCGGTTCGGCACGTAATTCTCTTACCTGCAGCCTGGAGGCCCGCTGAAGGTTTTGTTCCAGTTGTTGCTTTTCTTCACTCAGTTGTTGCTTTTCTGTTTCCGACTGTTTGTACTGTTCTTTTACTTCAAGGTTTTCGGCCATCAGTTCTTCATTGCGGCGGTTTAATGAATCAATCTGAACCACAAAATCGCGCATGATCCCCCTTAATGTAGATACCTGTTTCTGGTAGGCATTAATTTTTTCAAGGCTGACTTTTTTGGTTTGTTCCACTTCCACCAAGAGGTCTTTTACTTTGGTTTGCGCCACAAAAAGTTGTTCGCTAAGCGTGTCGCTAACAGTTTCAAGTGAGTCGTAGCTGGTAACTAAATGATTTAATTCAACTTGTATGGAGTCTTTTTCGGCATTCAATTCGTTTAAAATTGATTTATGTTCGCGGTTTTGTAAAAAGTAGAGAACTACAACTACCACAAGGAGAACCGAAAGAGCAATAACAATAATGTTGTTCCTTCGGTCTTTTGCTTTTACTTTTTTTTGGGCATCCAAATCATTCATTTTCGATATTTTATATAAGAGCCTGTCTTTTATTCAGGAACGGCGTAAAATTACAAATCTTTTGTGTGCCACAAATAAAAAGAGGTTGCCTTTTTTACAGCAACCTCAGCAGGAAATAATTATAAATTTTTTTGAATTACATATTCCCGATTTTTAACCCAAAATAAAATGTGCGGGGATTGAGTGGCCCGTAAATATAAGCCGGATCGCGATTAATTCCTGAGTCGAAATCGCTTTGGTAGCTGTTGGCAATGTTTTTTATCCCGCCGTTTAACTGAACAATTACATTTTCGGTAATTTTTATGTCGTAACTTAATTTAATTCCGGCATCGAAAAACGAACC
>CAYUBV010000234.1:0-1304 GCA_964443035.1 uncultured Tangfeifania sp. | reverse complement strand
GGAGAGGCGTTGAATTCAAGGTTGACTCCCTGAACACTTGCTCCTTTTTCGGAATTCACACGGGTATAAATAACCACACCGTTTTCGTCGGGTGCTCCAAATTTATTGGCAAACGGATCGGAGAGGTGGGTGTAAAATCCTTCTACCAAAAACTGGTATTGCCATCCTCCGTTAAAATTGGAAAAATCGAGCGAAGCTGTAAAACTGCCTGAAGATTCCTGTTTTAGGTTGTCGTCATTCCGGTGCAGCACCTGGCGCGAACCGGAGGTTTCAATATGAAGGTCTTCATCAAAAATTTGCGGGGCACGAAAACCGCGGGCATAACCGGTTCTGAATTGAAAATTATCAAAAATATTATACATGAAATTAATACGCGGACTTAATACATCACCCGTTATTGACTGGCTGTCGCGGGTCCGGTCTTCAATTTTATAATGATCGAACCGTACTCCGGCACTTACCACTATTTTGTCTATTTCCCATTCCGATTGCAGGAACCCGGCTTGTGTTTCCATTTTTTGGTCGGCAACCAGAGTGCTGCTGTGCTGAATGTTTTCTTCCGGATCGTAGTAACCCGGTTTTTCGTCGGTGAGCAAGCTCCCGTTCGCTTCCAGTCCGGCAGTGATCGCAGCTTCCGAAAAAATTAAATTATGCATGTGCCTGATGTACTGAATTCCGGCAGAATAAGTTAAATCATCTGTTAAACCATAAGCAGAAGGATCCTGTTCAGCACCATAATAGGAGTCGCGGTTTACGCCCTGCGCAGAGAGAAATGCCGAAAATTTGTCGTGTTCGCGCAAAAGTAAATCGAAATTCAGTGCCCCCGAATTAATCTTGTGTTCTACACTTTCGGCAATGTCGGCTTCATGCAGGGGCATGTCGAATTTATTCCCTCCTCTTCTGAATTCATTGATATGAAAATAATCGAGGGTAATTTTTCCGCGGGAGGACACACGCTGAAATAAACGTGCCCCCAGGGTTACATTTTCGATGGATGACAATTCAGAAAATCCATCGTTGTTGGCATCAAACGGATCGCGGTTACGGTGAAATCCGAAAATGCTCAATCCCGTTTTAAAATCGTCGCTTACCAGTGAGCCGTTTAACTTTATATTGTAATCGTTTGAAGCTTCATAATTACTGGCCACACCGGTAAAACTCTGTGAAACAGCAGCCGAAAACCGGTTGGTAATCGGGTCTTTTGTAATCAGGTTAATGGTTCCGGCAATGGCGTTGCTGCCATACATCGATGAACCGCCACCCCGGATAACTTCAACGCGTTCAATCATATTTGCCGGAATAAG
>CAYUBV010000233.1:0-4712 GCA_964443035.1 uncultured Tangfeifania sp. | reverse complement strand
GAATGCAACTACCAAACTGGCGCGGGCAATAAAAAACATGTTGGGCATCAGTTCCGGGAAATCCTGCAACACCCCGGATCCACCACTCGATTCATTGCGGTGAACATTTACTTTATCGGTTCCCTGGATGGTATCGTAAATATCGTTATACACGTTGGTGGCAATGTGCAATCCCAAACCAATAATAATTACCAGAATTGCACCAATTACATTTAAACTGCCGTTAATGCTGTAGCTGAGCAAAATACCTGCAAAAAGCGGAGCAAGTATGGAGGAAAGAAAAGGGGCTCTAATCATTTTGAAAAAACCCGGCTTTTTGATGTCTTTCATAAATTCAGAATTTTGATGAAATAATTTCGATTTTTTTATACAACCATTTTACATGTAAAAAGTTGACTTTACAGAAAACCGGAAAATTTACAGCCAAAATAAAAAATTTGGTTTATTAATATTTAAGTCATACATTTGTAATGCAATACGTCCTGTATTGCTTGTGTGTTTGGGGGTTAACATTAATAAAGGACAGCTGTTGAGCTGTCCTTTTTCTATTGAACCCATTCTCTTTTTTCGGTTTTTTTTTGTCTGAATGATTTTGCTCTAAAACTCTAAATCACCTTTTTCATATTCCCTGAAATCTTTTGAGAGGTGGGCCAGCCAGTGGCTCAGTCTTTTTACGGCATCTTTGGTATCGTCAGTAATTTCTTTTTTCTGAATTTTCAGTAACAAGTAGCCATAAATTCCATCGATGGCGACCTGGATATCATTAACTGCATCCGGATTTTTTTGCTTCAACTCATTAACCAAACCAGCCACTGCCTGATATATTGGAATATACATTTTATCTACTTCGGTTTCCAGCAGCCGCTGATGAAATTCATTCAATTCTCCAATAAGGTTCATAATAAACTGCAGATGTCCTTTTTGTTGTTTCCCTTCTTTTTCCATCATCAAAACCAGGTTTTCGTACCAGTCGTAAATTTCTTTACGGGTTTTATCATCCACATCATAACCTTCAATCAGTTTCTTATTTAAAAGATCCATATCGAGATGAAAAGCACGGATTAAATCTTCAACCTGGTAGAGATAGAGTATGTATTCGGCAATATTTTCCTTGCGTTTTTGTTTTGCTACAAGCATTTTCTGAAGTTGTTTATGATTTTACTGTTTTTATGGAAAATGAAATAAAAAAGAAAATTACGCTTTTCTGCCTAATTATCAAAAAAATCGTCTAAATCGCGTCGCTCTTTTTTGGTAGGCCGCCCGGTACCGGCTTTACGGCTAAACCATTTCATTTTTTTCTGCGTTTCAAGCAATTCTATTTCTTCAGGAGGTGTTATATCTTCCACAAAGTCTTCGGTTAGCTTTGCCGACATGCGTTTATCGGCCAGCGCCAGTACTTTGTATTTACGTGTAACGGGTGCTTTTTTAATTTCAATAATATCGCCGGGATGAATTTCGCGTGAAGGTTTTACCGGCAGTTCATCAATCAGAATACGACCCTTTTTACAAGCTTCAGTGGCTTTAGAGCGGGTTTTATAAATCCGCACAGCCCATAACCATTTATCAATTCTGACATTTTGCAACATACTATTTGCGTTTGTTGTAAATATTCATGGTTCGCTCGACTCCAATGGTTCCGAAACTTTTGATAATTTCAATACAGTTATCAATTTTTTCGGGCAGTTCCTTTTCCTCTTCGCGTGACCAGTCGCTCAAAACATAATCAACCTGAAATCCCTGGTGAAATTCATCGCCTATGCCAAACCGCAGGCGCGGATAGTCATTTGTTCCCAGCACATCCGAAATATTTTTCAGACCATTGTGTCCGCCCGGGCTCCCTTTTGCTTTCAACCGCACCGTTCCGAAAGGCAGGGCAATATCATCGACAAGAACCAGTGTATTTTCCAGCGGGATTTTTTCTTTCTGCATCCAGTAATTTACAGCCCGCCCGCTCAGGTTCATGTACGTTGTGGGTTTCAATAAAATAAATGTACGGCCTTTGAATTTATATTCAGCCACAAACCCGTAACGCCTGTCGTTAAAAACAATATTGGACGCCCCTGCCAGAGCGTCCAATATCTGAAATCCAATGTTGTGACGTGTATTTTTATATTCCGGACCGATATTTCCGAGCCCTGCTATTAAATACTTCACAAAAATTCATTTTTATTGTTCTGATGATTCTTTTGCCTCGGGAGCTTCTCCACCTTCACCGCCTTCGGCTTCTTCGCCTTCAGCAACACCTTCTTCACCTTCAACTCCTTCTTCTTCCTCTTCTTCGTCTTCAGGTAATAACATACCTGCCGCAGCAGCACGTGATGAAATAACACCAACAATCAGGTTCGACTTGTTATCCAGAAATTCAATATTTTCCCTTTCAAGTTCGCCCACTTTGTAGCTGTCGTTAATGCCCAGTTTTGTAATGTCTATTTCAATGGTATCGGGCAGGAATTCGGGCAGCGCTTTCACTTTCAGCTTACGCATATTTTGTTTTAATTTACCACCGGCTTTAATACCTTTTGCTCTTCCTTCCAGCACTACCGGAACGCTGATTTTCAACGGTTTGCCGTCTTCTACTTTCACAAAATCGATGTGCAAAACCTGCTCTTCAACCGGATGCCACTGCAAATCCTGGATGATTGCTTTATAAACTTCACCGTCGATATCGAGATCGATAAGATAAACATTGGGAGTGTAAATCAATTTCCTCAATTCACTGAACGGAACAGAAATGTGCATTAATTCTTCGTGGCCGTAAAGCACTGCAGGCACTTCGCCCTGTTCGCGTAATCTTTTCGCTCCTTTTTTTCCAAGGGTTTCGCGTTTGGTTCCCTTAATTGATACTGATTTCATTTTTAAATTTTTTTGTTAATAATTATGGTACTCAGTCCTTTCCGCCATCCTGCGGAACTAACAGCATGCATAATTAAAGGAGATGAAACAGTGAATTTTCAGAAAAACCGGCTTATTCCATTCCCTAAATGCTCCTGCTTTTTCGGAAAAAGCGGTGCAAAGATAAAAATTAGCGGTAATATAATGAACTAATCGACTGATTTTTATAAACTCTTTTTATGACTTCTCCCATTGCATTGGCAATGGTGATGTATTTAATTTTGTCAGAGTCGGTTTTGTGTTTTATAGAATCGGTAAAATAGACTTTTTCCAGCATCGAATTTTCAATGCGCTCCATAGCCGGCCCTGATAAAACACCGTGAGCAGCAAAGGCACGTACGCTGTTTGCTCCTTTCTTTTTCATGAGGTTGGCGGCTTTGGTGATGGTTCCGGCAGTATCAATCATGTCGTCTACAATAACCACATCTTTTCCTTCCACATCGCCAATCACCGTCATGCTGTTTACTTCGTTTGCACGGGCACGCGTTTTATGGCAGATTACCATATCCGTCTGCAGCATCCGGGCGTAGGTATTGGCACGCTTGGTACCGCCAACATCGGGTGAGGCAATTACCAGATTATCGAGGCCCATTTTGCTGATATAAGGGATAAACATAGCCGAAGCAAACAGATGATCGACCGGAACATTAAAAAAGCCCTGAATCTGGTCGGCATGCAAATCCATTGTAATTACGCGATCTACACCGGCAGCAGAAATCAGATCGGCTACCAGTTTTGCACCAATCGATACGCGCGGTTTGTCTTTCCGATCCTGGCGAGCAAAACCAAAATAGGGAATAACTGCGACTACTTTATATGCACTGGCGCGTTTTGCGGCATCAATCATTAACAATAATTCAAGCAAATTATCGGCGGGTGGGGTTGTCGACTGCACGATATAAACATGAGAACCACGAATGGTTTCTTCGTAACACGGTTCAAACTCGCCGTCGGCAAAAACCGGGCACGATGATAATCCAAGATCCACATCCAGACTGTCGCATATTTTTTCGGTAAGATGCCGGGTTGTCCTGCCCGAAAAGATTTTTAAAGTATGATTTTTACTGCCCATGGCTAATTCATTTTGGTTTTTATATTGAAAATCTGATGCTGCGTTCCTGCTTTCATTTTTATCGAATTTCAAGATAGTAATTTTTGATTGAAAAACACAATTACATGTTTTCGCGGTTAATGTCCCGAATATAATTTAGTATCTCTTTTTTTCCTTCTCCGGTAGAAACGGAAGATGTAAAATAAGGGGGCATAAACTCCCATGTTTCCAGCATCTTAGCTTCATAATTTCCGATATTCTTTTCCAGCTCGCCAGGCTTTAGTTTGTCGGTTTTTGTAAATACCATCGCAAAAGGAATCTGGCTCATTCCCAGCCATTCCATAAATTCCAAATCAACTGTTTGCGGCTCATGCCTCGAATCGATTAAAACAAACAAGCAGTAAAGATTTTCGCGCAGAAGGATGTACTTCCGTACAAATTTCTCCCATTTTTTGCGTTCCTGTTTGCCAATTTTGGCAAATCCGTAGCCAGGCAAATCAACCAAATACCACTCTTCATTTATCAAAAAGTGGTTGATTAATCTGGTTTTGCCTGGTTTTACTGAAATTTTTGCCAGCGATTTTCGGTTGGTAAGCATGTTTATAAGCGAGGATTTGCCCACGTTCGACCGGCCAATAAATGCATATTCAGGCTTGTTTGGAGCCGGACACTTATCCAGATCGGTGTTGCTGATTAAAAAACGGGCTTCCTTTATCTCCATTGGACAAAAATAATGTTGATTTTCTTACCAAAGAAATTTAACCGGTGC
>CAYUBV010000232.1:0-4712 GCA_964443035.1 uncultured Tangfeifania sp. | reverse complement strand
CAGTTTCGCTTCCCTGGCCCATTACGTCTTTCCACCAGGTGTAACCTCTGATTTCGAGTTTTTCGAGCATATATTCCACGCGCTCAGTGTTGGCCTGGTTGAATATTATCATTACTGCTTTCATCTTAATTACTATTTTTAAGTTCAAGTCCATTCATGAAACGGAATTGTTTTTTCACTTTTTCTTTCTTGTTGCGTTCACCGTGATGCGCCAGCAAGCCATACATTACCGGCACAATTACCATGGTTACCAGCGTTGAAAATACCAGTCCGCCGATTACGGTAATCCCCATTGGTCGCCATATTTCGGCACCTTCACCGGTGCTGAGTGCCAGCGGCATCATCCCTAAAATGGTGGTGGCAGCGGTCATAATTACCGGACGCAACCTCGATTTTCCGGAAACGGCAATAGCTTCGTAGAGGTCAAACCCGCGGTCGCGCATCAGGTTGGTAAAGTCGATGAGCACAATGCCGTTCTTCACCACAATACCAATTAATAATACTGCACCGAGTGCAGCTACCAGACTCAATGTAGTATTTGTGATAAACAACGCCAAAACTACACCGGTAAAGGCAAACGGGATGGAGAACATAATTACGAAAGGCATAGCGAACGATTCAAACTGAGAGGCCATTACAATGAATACCAGAATTAAACTAATAACCATTAGCAATCCGAGATCCATGAACGATTCCTGCTGATCTTCGTATGCTCCGCCAACATTAAGCAGTACTTCCTGTGGAATCTCAACATCTTCTAGTTCAGCGTTAATCCGGTTGGCCAGTTCACCCAGCGCAATGCGGTCGGGTTTGGCCGACACGGTTACAATTCGTTCGCGGCGTTTGTGTTCGATGTTTGGCGGCGACCAGTATTCCTTAATTTCCCCAAGTTCTTTTAGTCTTACCATTTTGCCTGCAGGTGTTACAACCGTAAGGTTTTCCAGTTCAGAAGTTGAGTTCCTGAACTCTTCTCTCAGCCGTACCCGAATATCGTACTCTTCGCCTTCCTCCTTGTATTGCGAGGCAACCATTCCGCTTATTCGGTTGCGGATATCGGTGGAAACCTGGGCAGTGGTTAACCCGTGCAGGGCTATTTTGTCACGGTCGAGCACAAACTGCAATTCCGGCTTGTCGTTTTTGCGGCTCACCTGAATATCGATGGCGCCGGGCACATTTTCAAGTTTTATCCGGATTTCTTCAGCCAGGGCGTTGGTCACATCAAAATTGTATCCGAAAATTTCAACATCCACAGTATTTGATGTCCCGCCCAGTCCTTGTCCGGCTGTTTCTACCGAAAAGTTCACCACTTCGGGGAGCGCTGCAATTTCTTCTCGTATTCCGGCGGCAATATCCCAAACCGAACGTTCGCGGTCTTCGAGATCAGAAAGGCGCATCATGAAATTAATCATGTTAGAGCCTGTAGTGGTGAAAAGTGAGAACATTCCGCCTTCGTCATCCGAACCCGAGGACGCTGCCATGATTTCCACTTCCGGAAATTTTTCCTGAATTACTTCTTCGAGATACCGGGTGGTTTTTATGGTTTCTTCAACCCGGGTACCGGTTTGCAGTTCTACTTCGGCGGTAATGCGGCTTTCATCAGTTTCAGGCATAAAGTCGGTGCTGATGAACCGGAGTAAAAACATTGATCCCACAAATATCAGCAAAGCAGAAATCAGCGTGAATACTTTGTGGCGCAGCACCCAACGAAGCGTTCCTACATAAAAGTCATCGAGTTTACCCAGCCATTTTTCAATGGTGCGCTCGTAACTCAGCAGTGGCGCTTTCTTTTTGCGTTTGCGCAATTTCAGAAATTTAGATGAAAGCATTGGGGTGAGTGAAATTGCAGCCAATGTAGATGTTACCACAGTAATGGTAACAATCCACCCAAGCTGGTTGAAAATCACACCGGTCATTCCACCCACCAGGGTGAGCGGGAAGAATACGGCAACAACTACCAGCGTGGTAATAATTACGGCCAGCCAAACCTCGTTGGTTGCATAAATAGCGGCTTCGCGCGGTGTGGCTCCGCGTTCCACATGCCGCGTAATGTTTTCGAGCACCACAATAGCATCGTCCACAACCATACCTATGGCAATGGAGAGTGAGGTAAGTGATATTACATTTATGGAACCTCCGGTTATATACAAAAACACGAAGGAAACGATAAGCGAAATGGGAATGGTGAGGACAATGATAAAGGTGGCCCGCCATCTTCCCAGAAAGAATAACACCACCAGCACCACAAACAAGAGTGCAAACAACAGGGTTTGCGACAGGTTGTTAATAGACCCTTTAATAAACTCGGAGGTGTCCATTATCAGGTTTATTTTAACATCGGGCGGAAGTTCCTGCTGCAATTCATCAATATTTTTTCTTACATCACGGGCTACTTTCATGGTATTGGCACCTGATTGTTTCATTACAAACATGCGGAGACCGGTTTCACCATTAATTTTTTCGTCGATTGACAAGTCTTTAATTGAATCGCGCACAATGGCCACATCGCGCACATAAACTGTTTTTCCGGCCAGGTTGCCCACCACAAGGTCTTCAATTCTTGAACTGGTGTTAAATTCACCCTGCACCCGTAGCTGGTAGTCGAGTTCTCCCATTTTTACATTACCCGAGGGCAGGTTTATGTTTTCGGAAGCAATGGTATTCCCAATTTGCTCGATGGTCAGGTTATAAGCTTCCAGCAAACGCGGGTCGGCTTCAACATAAACCACGCGGCGTGGCGTGCCCATCGTGCCAATCGAGCCAATTCCTTCTATCCGGTTGAGTGGGTTGATAATTTTTTCATCCAGTATTTTTTCGAGCCCGGGATAACTTTCGTCAGCCGTAACAGCGTAGAAAACAATGGGCATCATACTGGTATTGAATTTGAAAATTTGCGGGCGTTCGGTTTCTTCAGGTAAAGCATCAATGACCAGATCAACGACATCCCGTATGTCATTGGTCGCTTCATCCAGGTTCGCACCCCATTCAAATTCGAGGGTTATCACCGAGAGGTTATCCGATGATGTGGAAGTAATTTCCTTGAGGTTGTCCACCGAGTTGAGGGCATCCTCAATGGTTTTTGTCACATTTGTTTCAATATCGCTGGCGTTGGCTCCCGGATAGGTTGTCATCACCGAAATGAATGGTGGATCCATCTCAGGATATAAATCTATGGGAATTTGCACCAGTGAGTAAATCCCCATTACCACAACGGCAGTAAAAATCATGAACGTGGTAATCGGTTTATTTACAGCATTTTTGTATATACTCATTTTTTTTCTTTTTAGATGATGAGGTTCTCTGAACATTAATTTTTTACCTCAACGGGTACACCATCGAGCAATCGGGACTGGCCAGTTACAATGATGTTGTCACCTACTTTCAGTTCATCAGAAATTACTTCAATGTTATCGTCGAAGCGGTTGCCAATATTTACTGAAATTCGGTGTGCTGTTCCGTTTTTTTCTACAAACAGGTAGCGGACGTTCGAGCCCTGCATTTTCAGTACAGCTGCCGATGGTAAAAGAATTGCTTCTTCTTTGTCGAGTTCTAAAGTAACCCGGGCAAACATTCCGGGGCGCAACAAATTTACGCTGTTGTTAATCGCTAATTCCAGGTTGAAGGTCCTGTTGGTAGGATCAATCGTAGGATGGACGCGTTCAATTCGGCCGGTAAAATTTTTCTCCGGATAAATATCAACTTTAATGGTTGCTTCCATTCCGGGTTTTGCCTGTGGGAAATATTTTTCAGACAATGGCACCAACGTTTTCAGCCTGTTAATTTGAACGACTGAAAGTACCGCGGCTTTACCTGCTTGCGTTGTTGGTGTGCCGGAGTACATTTCGCCAGGTTCGAAATAGCGCCCTGAAACTATCCCGTTAAAAGGGGCCAGTAACCGGGTGTTTTCTTTCAAAAATTCAACGTTTGATTTGGCAACTTCATACTGTGTTTTGAGTTGGTCGTATTGTTGTTGTGCAACACTTCCGTATTTTTTCAGCGTGTCGAGACGCCTGAAATCGGCTTCCAGGTTGCGGAGCTGCACCTCAGCCTGGTGTAACTGTGTTTTATCCATTTCTACCAGCGGGCTCCCTTTGGTAATACGGTCGCTAACATCCACAAAAATATCTTCAATACGTCCGGGTTGTGCCGGTGCAAGGTGTACTTCTTCGTAAGCCTGAAGTGTTGCCGGGTATTCCACCGAGCGGGCAATGGTTTGTGGTTGAAGTTTCATCACTTCAACCGGTTCTTTTCGCTGTTCATCGCCGGTAGCTGAAGTTTCTTCCTGTTTGCCCTGCGAGCAGGAAGCAAGCAGAGTCACCACAAAAAAGAATGCGATTGTTGTTAAAAAATTCTGTTTCATCGTATTATTGTTTAATTGTTAATTACTTCTCCGGTGAGCGTGTTGAGGGCGTTTTGAGCCTGCAGAACTTCCAGCATCGAGTTCAGGTATTCTGTTTCGGCCTGCAGGTAGTTGTTGTCGGCCGTTGTTAATTCAATGCCCGAGATCATTCCCTGCTCATATTTTCTTTTGATGTTTTCATAAACCCTTCTTGCCACTTCCACATTTTTTTGCTGGGTTTCAAAACTTTCGTAAGCGCTTCGCAGATTAAACTGCAGTTGTTTGTACTGAATAGAAAGCTGGTCTTCGAGCAGGGCTTTATTGTTTCGTGTGGTTTCCAGGTCAATTTTTGCCTGCCGTACCTGAGAGCGCCTTT
>CAYUBV010000231.1:0-4718 GCA_964443035.1 uncultured Tangfeifania sp. | reverse complement strand
GGGCCCGCCCGGCTGTATCCCCAGACGGGGTCATTTGTTTAAAATTTGAATTTATAACTGACGGAGGGAATGGCTTTAAACAGCGAAACCTGCACGGCTTCTGTCACTCCCGGGTTATCTTCTTTTTCTCTGAACTGTATAAAATAGGCATTTTCGCGGGCATACGCATTGTACACCGAAAACGTCCAGCCCGATTCAAACCGGTCGGTTTTTTTTCGTTGCCACACCAGTCCCAAATCCAGCCGGTGATAATCAGGCATCCGGTAACTGTTTCGTTCCGTGTAATAGCCAATTACCTTTCCGTCGATTTCGTAACGTCCGCTGGGAAACGTCACCGCATTTCCGGTATAAAAAATCCACGTGGCCGACAACTTCCATTTATTCGTAATGTCGTACATTCCTACAACTGAAACATCGTGTGTTCTGTCCTGGCGGGCCGGATAGGGATTGCCGCTGTTAATATCATCGAACTGCCGCATGGTTTTCGACCATGTGTAACTGAGCCAGCCGTTTAACCGGCCAAAATTTCGTTTCAGCATCAGTTCGGCACCGTAGGCCCATCCGCGTCCAAAAACCAGTTCGGCTTCAACGGTGGAATTAAAAACCAGCTCGGCGCCGTTTTTATAATCAATCTGGTTTTGCATGTTTTTATAATAGACTTCGAGTGAGGTTTCAAATTCGTTGTTTCTGAAATTCCTGAAATAGCCGAGCGAAACCTGGTCGGCAATCTGCGGTTTTACATTGTTGCTGCTGGGCAGCCATAAATCGGTGGGCGTGGTAGTAGTTGAATTCGACAGCAAATGTAAAAACTGGTACATCCGGTTGTAGGAAAGTTTCACCGAACTGCGTTCGTTAATCAGGTAATTCGCCCCGATGCGCGGCGCCAAACCGCCCTGGGTTTTAAAAATTTCAGTTGAATTCAGATTGATGGTATCGGCAAGTTCGCCCTGCTGATTAAACTCGTAGAATTCGCCCGGCCCGATATTGCTAAAAAGCGCCAGCCGCAAACCATAATACAGCCGCAGTTTTTCTGAAACCTTTTGGTTGTTCGAAAAATAGGCTGCCCACTCGATGGCTTTTCGTTCCGAGATATTTGCCGGCGGGGTAAAGCCGGCACTTTCATTTACAGTAATCTCACCGGGCAAAACGGAATGATAAATGATGTTCCCGCCAAATTTCAGGGTATTGTTTGCGTTGGCATAGTAAGAAAAATCCTGCTTCAGGTTCAAGTCCTGAATAGAGGAAAGAATCTCCACATCCAGGTCGCGCTGGATTGTAATGTTGTAGGAATAGTTGCTGAAAATAAACGAAGTGTTCGAAAACATTTTCTCGCTGAAGTTATGATTCCACCTAAATGTGCCGGTTTTACTTCCCCAGTCGAAACCAAATTCGTTTTTGTAGCCAAAATCATCGCGCCCCAGGTAAGCCGAGAGGTAAATCCGGTTATTGGCATTTATTTTATAATTGGTTTTCAGGTTTAAATCGTAAAAATAGAGGTGGGTTTCTTTGATGTCTTCATCGTTGGCGAAGTTCAGGAACAGATCGGCGTACGTTCTTCTTCCGCTTAAAATAAACGAGCTTTTATCTTTTTTCAGCGGACCTTCCACCGTTACATTCGATGAAATGAGCCCCAGGTTTCCGGTCACACCAAAATCTTTCAGGTTGCCTTCTTTCATCTGGATATCGAGCACCGAGGAAGCCCGCCCGCCAAATTCTGCAGGAATGGAGCCTTTCATCAGGCTGGCATTTTTCAGTGCTTCGGAGTTAAATACCGAAAAGAAACCCAGCAGGTGCGACGCGTTGTAAACCGGCGCTTCGTCGAGCAAAATCAGGTTTTGGTCAATTCCCCCACCCCGCACGTAAAAACCCGAGCTTCCTTCTCCGGCAGGTTTAACACCCGGGGTAAGCTGAATGGTTTTCAACACATCCGCCTCACCAAAAATTACCGGGATACTCTCAATCTGTTGGGGAACCATTTGCACATTTCCCATTTCCACCGAGGTTACGTTCTTATCAGCCCGCTCGCCGGTTACCACTACATTTCCGATTTCATAGGATTTTTCGGACAATTCAATATTCAGCTTTTTGTTTTCATTTAAATCAACTCTGACAATTTTGGGTTTATACCCGATAAACTGAAAGCGAACCTGGTATTCTCCCTCAGGCAGCGTGAGCGAATAAAAACCATAATTATTTGAAACAGCCCCGGTGCTGGGCAATTCCGTGGCAACAACATTTGCCCCGGTTAAACTCTCACCCGTGGAAGCATCCGTAATATTTCCGCTAAGCACATATGAAGGCTGAGCACCTGCAAGTCCTGTAAAAAATAGCGTTAGAATAAATATTATCTGTATTTTGAACATGCTGTTTTTATTCGAAGCTCAAAAATAGTAATTATTCAGTGCAATACTTTTATTGGTCATCTTATTGAAAAATATCACCTCTTGCAGGCAACTTTAAGCTCAACCCCGAAACTGAGAATAAGTATGCATGAAATAAAAAGAGAGGTGATTTTCGTTAAAAATTCAAAAAAATCAAAGCGTGTTCAAAAACATTAAACAAATCAAAAAAACTAATTTACAAATACTTAAAATTGGAAGAACACTACTTGTAACCAACACAATTTTTCACCTTTCATACATGCTCTTGATTGTTAATAAATTATTACTAATTTTGGTCACCTTTTTCAGTAAAACCTGATACAGGAACTGGCAATAAAACAAAAAACTATTATAAAATGAAAGTTTACAAGACGGAACAAATTCGGAACATTGCATTAATCGGAAATGCCGGCAGTGGGAAAACCACCCTCGCAGAATCTATGCTGCTTGAGGGTGGAGTTATTCAGCGCAGAGGTGAAGTCACTACGAAAAACACAGTTTCAGACTATACACCCATAGAACATGAGTACGGAAACTCGGTTTATTCCACTCCAATGTATACCGAATACAACGGTGCAAAAGTGAACATTGTGGATACTCCCGGAATGGACGACCTTGCCGGTGGAGTTGTATCCTCGCTAAATGTTACCGACCTGGGGGTGATGATAATTAATGCCACCAACGGTGTTGAATCAGGAACAGTGGCTTCAGCGCGTTATGCCGAAAACACCAATACCCCGCTGCTGTTTGTTTTCAACCAGCTCGACCACGACAACTCTAATTTTGAGACCTCGCTGGAACAATGCAAGTCCAACTTCGGGAATAAAATCACAATTGTACAGTATCCGGTTGATGCAGGTCCTGATTTTTCGTCCATTATTGATGTGCTTAAAATGAAAATGTACAAGTACAGCGAAAAAGGCGGAAAACCCGAAGTGCTCGAAATTCCGGATGCCGAAAAAGACCGTGCAGAAGAACTGCACAACGAACTTGTTGAAATGGCTGCCGAAAACGAAGAGGCCCTGATGGAACTCTATTTCGACAAAGGAACTCTTACCGAAGACGAAATGCGCAAAGGGATAAAACTGGGAATGCTGCAACGCGATCTTTACCCGGTTTTTTGTACCTGTGCACGCAAAGACATTGGAATTGGCCGTTTGCTCGAGTTTATCGTAAACATTGCACCTTCGCCCGACGAGCGGGGACCACGTAAAGCAGTGGAAGGCGAAGAACTGAAAATGGAGGCTTCGGAACCGCCAAGTCTGTTTGTTTTCAAAACGGCTGTTGAATCGCACGTGGGTGAAATTACCCATTTTAAGGTGATGTCGGGAACCATTAAAGAAGGCCTCGATTTATACAACTCGAAAACTGCCAACAAAGAGCGGCTTTCGCAGGTGTTTGTTTCGGCCGGTAAAAACCGCGTAAAAGTAGACGAACTTGTTGCCGGAGACATCGGGTGCACCGTAAAACTAAAAGAAACCAAATTCAACCAAACGCTGTCTGACAAAGATGCGGCAGTAAAATATGAACCGATTGAATTTCCGGCTCCGAAACATACGGTTGCCGTAAAAGCTGAAAACGAATCGGACGACGAAAAAGTGGGCGAAGTACTTAGTAAAATCAAGTTTGAAGATCCTACTTACATTATAGAATACTCGAAAGAACTGAGGCAGTTGCTGGTTCACGGCATGGGCGAATACCACATGAATGTACTGAAGTGGTTTTTCGACAATGTACATAAAATAGAGGTGAATTACGTGCAACCAAGAGTGCCCTACCGCGAAACCATTACCAAACCGGCACAGGCCGATTACCGCCATAAAAAGCAATCGGGCGGCGCCGGACAGTTTGGCGAAGTACACCTTATTATTGAACCCTACACCGAAGGTTCTGAACCCAAAACCATGTTTAAGTTTGGCGACAAAGAACAGAAAGTTGCTGTACGTAACGTGGAAGAACATCCGCTTCCGTGGGGAGGCAAACTTATTTTTGTGAACTCCATTGTGGGAGGTTCAATCGATGCCCGTTTTATGCCGGCCATTCTGAAAGGAATTATGGAAAAAATGGAGGAAGGACCGCTTACCGGTTCCTACGCCCGTGATATCCGCGTTTATGTTTACGACGGAAAAATGCACCCGGTCGACTCAAACGAGATTTCGTTTAAACTGGCAGGACGGAACGCATTCAGCACAGCATTTAAAAACGCAGCACCGAAAATCCTGGAACCCATTTACAACCTCGAAGTATGGGTGCCGAGCGACCGCATGGGCGATGTAATGAGCGACCTGCAGGGACGCCGCGCCATGATTATGGGCATGGGTTCTGAACGGGGAATGG
>CAYUBV010000230.1:0-4751 GCA_964443035.1 uncultured Tangfeifania sp. | reverse complement strand
TCAGAGCTAATCAAAGTTCCATCCCGAAAAATAACTGCTATTTGGTGATTGATTCATTCGTCGATTTAAACCTGTATCCAAATTCTCCGGACTACCGGTTGATTTTGAATAATGTACTCTTTCTGGCAGCGAAGAAGAAGAAAAAAAGACGTGATAATTGATGTGTTCTTCAGGATATAAAAAAAGCCAGGAGGACATTTTAAAATCTACGAAGGGTAATTGTGAAATAAGAAGAGTGAGTTTCCTCCTGGCTAAAAATATTAACATGATTTTCCTAATTATAACCCTTATCTATTATAAAAAAGAGGTGATTAAAAATCACCTCTTTAAAAATACATTTATTTGAAATTCGGTTTACTTAGCATCCCACCAGACGCTTTGGAAAACATTTACGGTAGGTGTATTAGCCGGATTATAATTAACTTCATCCTGTGCATAAGGATACCTTCTTGGAATACTATTCCCCGCCACTGGCGTTAATTCAGGGTGTCCAGTTCTTCTCCAATCATTAAAAGGCTCAGCATGGGCAAACATATGTTTATACTTTTCAACAATTATTTTTTCAAGAAGATCATCACCTGAAATCAGCTCAATTTCAGCTTCCAGTTCAGCAATAAAATCATCTGCTGATGATGGATCAGCCAGATATTTATTCATAGAAGATTTAACGGCGTCAACCAACGCAACTTGTGAAGCAGTTTCCTGCCCTCTTCGGTATTCTGCTTCAGCTTTCAAAAACAAAGCTTCACCAACGCCGGTAAAGTGGACTGGTGAACCTTGTCTTGACCAATAACCCTCTGCACTCCAAGATTGTATTCCATCTCTGGGATCGCCTTCCATTAACCCATCATAAAAAGCATTGGCTGCAATATAGCCAGATCTTTGCTCAATAAATTGATAAAGAGGATTATATCCTGCGGAACTCGACTCATCATAAGGTTGTTCCATATCTTGTGATAATTCGGTAATCCCATTATCAATGTCAGAAATCACTTTTGAAAAATCAACATTCTTTACCTTTGTCAAACGCATTGCATATCTAGCTCGTAACGTGTAAGCCGCTTTCATCCAAAGTGCAGGATTTCCTCCGTAGATGTAATCATTCGTAATCCCGGCTGTATTATCATCCGATTGAAGATCAGAAATTGCCTCGGTCAAAAGATTATCAATTTCAGCATACAGAGATTCCTGAGAATCAAAAGAAGGAGTAAGGTTGTCATCGCCAAGTAAAGCCTCGGAATAAGGCACATCTCCCCACGCATCGGTAACTAATGAAAGAGAAATTGCCATAAGTACTTTCCCGACACCAAGAGCATTTTTTTCAGGTTTTTCCGGGTCGGATGCTTTATTCATATATTGCTGGATATCCATCATAACACCCTGATACATCGAATTCCAAAGGTTATTTGGATCGCTTTGCCTGATGTTATAATTATTTATGGCAACAAATTGCCTGTCCTGTCCGGTAAGCTGTTGCATCCAAACACTTTGAATTCCAACTACATCTATTCCGCCGTAATAATAACCCAAAGAACCTTCGATAGCGGGAAGAAGAACACCCAATGAAACATCTTTTGGGTTATCCGGGTCTATATTAATTTCCGTATCAATCCAGTCGTCACACGATACCAATAGGAAGGTGACTATCATTAATGAACCAATTATTTTTTTCATAATGCCTATTTTTTAATATTTCTTATATATGATTACTGCTAATTAAAATCTTATCCTCAGGCCAAAATTATATGATTTGGTACCAGGATTGTTAAAATAGTCTATACCAAGACCGTTATTGTTCCCAACAAGGCTTGTTTCGGGATCAACACCGGTATAAGGAGTACTCAACCAAAGATTTATACCAGTAAAATATATTTCAAGGTTGTCAATAAATCCACCACTAAATAAGCTTTGTGGTAATGTATAGGATAGAGATACCTCACGCAGCCTTACCCAATCGGCTTCTTCCACAAAAGGTTCAGAAGGACCGGTAAAACCGCTGCCTTCACCACTCCACCAATACCAGTCTTCATCCACTACAACTTCGCTGGTGTTAGTTTGGCCCGGGCCGTCAGCCACCTGATCGCCCTCATAATGTTTAATGTTTCCATCGTCATCGACATGGCCCATTACGCCTTCCCAAACTTTTGTTTCTCCCCGGCTTTCAGTATCTTTATGCGTACCAAAATAGTACAATGCACCTTTGGTTCCATTCCACATCAAACCGCCTGATTTTATATCGAGAAGAGCAGAAAGAGTTAATCCCTTATATCTGAAAGTATTGCTAATACCAGCTGTCCAGTCAGGCATAACCGAGCCCATTGCCTGCATTTCCGGATCAGAAAACGGGAAACCATCCATATATGAATCATTCGGATTATCATTAATAAGAATATTGCCATTATCATCCCTGGCCCATTTTAATCCGAATAAAGTACGATAAGGTTGCCCTTCAACCGCTCTAACCTGCGGCTCAACAAAACCGGAAAGGAAAAGGTTGGGTACATTTTCAGCAAGTTTTGTAACTTCTGAATAAGGATTTGACCATATTGCATGAATATCCCATGAAAAATCAGCCGTCTTTACCGGAGTTGCAGTAAAAACAATCTCAAATCCATAAGTTCTCATTGAACCGGCATTTACATATCTTGCTCCAAAGCCAGTTGAAGGAGCAATTTCCTGAGGCAGCAGCAGATCATTATTTTCGTTGTTAAAGTAGCCTACGTCCAATCCCAATCTGCCATCTACAAACCTCAAATCAATACCTACCTCGTAAGAATTCATTGTTTCGGGTTTAAGTTCAGTATTACCGATTGTTCCTCCCAATGTGAAAGCATTTTGACCAAGAAACGGATAAGTTATTCCGTTAGTCCAGCCATCACCAGGACCTGCTCTGAAATAGTAATTATCAGTAGCATAGAGCGCTGCGTCATTTGCAATAGAAGCATACGAGGCCCGAACTTTTCCAAAAGAAAGAACATTGTTACCATCAAACGCAGGAAGCTCGGTAAAAACAAAAGTTGTACTTACCGATGGATAGAAAAAGGAATTATTATCCGCAGGCATGGTTGTTGACCATTCCTGACGTCCGGTGGCATTTAGGAATAACATATCTTTGTAATCAAATGCAATGTCGCCATAAAAGGCGGCTGTTCTTTTCATTGATGTTCCTTCATAACCCCTTACATCGCTGGAATTTTTCATGTTGTAAAACCCGTAGTCGGTTAATCCGAAAGCAGTTGCCTGAGATAAAGTGTATTTTGACTGAAACATGTTATGACCAGCGGTAAATGTCATACCCAAGTCAGAAGCCAACTGTTTCTGAATAGTCATTATCAGATCTGAATTAAAATCCTTATTCATTGAATTCCAGTCAGTAACTTGTCCTGTAGGATTTTGCCTTGAACCAATTTCAAAATAATCTTTTACATCCTTAAACCATATATCCGTGCCAAGTCGATAGGTAAAACTTAGCCAGTCCGTAGGAATATACTGCAGGTTCATATTTCCAAAAAGCCGATCTACTTTATCATTATACAAAATTTTATTGGCAATCCAATAAGGATTATCATAACCACCTCCACCCTGGTATGTTCGTTGTGAGTTGTCGTCTAACTGATATTTGTACGAATTATCAAAAGTCGGTGGAGTTCTTAAAAGAGCTAACATTACACCAGATAGATTTGAACCTTTCTGTATCCTGTTCCCTTCTGAATTTGTGTAATTTACAGATGCTCCAACTGTTAATTCCTCATTGATATCCCTGGTGCCTGATAGTTTAAAAGTTGTTTTATCAAAGGTATTGTTTGGGACGACCCCTTCATTTTTGCTGTTGCTCAACGACATGAAGAAAGTACCTGAATCATCACCACCCGAAACGTCAACATGGTTTTTATAAGATATACCGCTCTGAAAGAAGTCGTAATGATCATAAGCCTGTGCCATTTTTTCAGTTGCAAATGGACTGTCTTTGGGAACAAGTCGTCCGTTAGGATCCCAATTATTAATCCATTCATCCATTGATGTAGTCCCCCCTAAAAAGTATTCATTTCCAGGAACATAGTTTGGATCTGTTGTATATCTCAAGTCATCTATCGCAGGCCCCCAGGAGACTGCATTGTAAATTTGATCGTCTGGCATATTTAAGGCAGTCCTGTCAAAAAAGCCCATATATATTTCTGAACCCTGGGCATATTTTTGTTGCAAAGCAGGCAATTGAGAGACTTCTTCAATACCAACTGAACCGCTGTAGTTAACTGTAACTTTTCCTCCGGGAGTTCTCTTCCCTGACTTAGTGGTTATAATAACAGCTCCGTTAGCTGCTCTGATACCATAAAGAGCTGTAGCTGCTCCGCCTTTAAGAATATTGATGTTCTCAATGTTATCCGGATTAATATCGATGGCTCTGTTTGATTCTGAAACACCATCAATAGTGTTACCCGTATTCCCACTGTTATCTATAGGAACGCCATCAACAACGAATAAGGGCTGATTGCTCCTTGTTAAAGAAGCAGCTCCTCTTATCTCGATAAAGGTGGATGCACCGGCTTCACCGGAAGCACGGTTTAGCCGCACTCCAGCTACCCGTCCTCCCAATGCATCAATAACTGATGTTCTTGAAGACCTGGCAATTTGCTCGTCATCTACCGATTCAACCGAGTAACCAAGGGCTTTTGCCTGTTTGGTAATACCCATTGCGGTTACTACCACCTCATCAACACCAATGGCCTGGGGTTGCATAACAACGTTAATGT
>CAYUBV010000229.1:0-4756 GCA_964443035.1 uncultured Tangfeifania sp. | reverse complement strand
AATTTAAAAAACCAATAGCTTTTCTTTAAAAACAAAAAAATACCCGGAGGTCAGAATCAATGTTCTGCTCCGGGTAAATTCTCAATTGCAGGTTTGCCGGCAATTCCGGTACGGGAAATGAAATTTCAGCTTTTCAAAATCTAAAGAACTGCCGGCACGGAGTTATATTTTTTGGCTGTAAACAAACCTTATTTAAACATTTGATTATCACTTAATACACTCGTTCTTGCAGACATACGGCTTTGTATTTTATCTGAAAAATTATTCAGTGTTTCCATGTAGCTTTCATAAGCGGCTGCCGGCCCCCGAAACGGGTTAAAATGACGCGTGGAAAACCGCTTTCCTGCAAATTTATCATCCATATAATAAAGGTGATCCATGTCTTGTAAAGTATCCCACTCCCTGAGCAAGGCACCGGAACTTTTCGCATTTAACCGGGCATCGATATTTAATTGCTGCTTAAATGCTTCAACCTGGTAGTTGTTTTTCATCCAGACATCAAAAAGATTTGCCCGCGACAAAATTTCTGAAAAATCGGTCTCTTTCAGTCCCTCTGTATTTTTTGCATCCAGCATTTCGGAAGGTGAAATAAATTCCGTGTCACTGTCGGCCAGCATTTCTTTAAAAAGTTTTTCCCACGTTAACGACCGGCTTAAATGGAAAAAGCATTTTTCGCGTGTGAGGTTCAAATTAATTATTGACGGAAAATTATCGAACGCCTGCTTTTTTAAACGGCGAATGACTCCACGTGAATAGTAAGGCGTTTTTTGCTGCAAAAGATTAAAATCGAGATCCTGCATCAGTTTGCTCATCGCATAATTTATGGGAAAAACCAACACTTCTCCGTTGGTTTTTATTCTGGCACCAAAAAACTTTTGAAATATCGATTCATCCAACATATTTGAATTGATGAATACCGCCTTTTTATCCAGCTCCTGAAGGGAATCGATAAAATCATCGGGGTAAACCGGCGAGTTCACATACAGCAGTTGCGGAACTTCTCCAAAATAAGATTGCATCAACCGGTCGTGCTCCAGGACCTGCCGCCGAAATGAATTTATATTGAAACAGGCTGCTGCGGAATTGCTCCAGGTTTCGGAAAACAATTCGATGCAACCATTTTGTTTCAAAGATGATAAACGGGCGATTACTTCAGGTGCATGTTTTTGCAGCAATGTCAGGGTAATTCCTGAAACAGATATTCCCGTTTTAAACTTCTTTTCCGAAGAGGAATGTATTTTTTTTACAAACTGAAAAAAGGGCAGGATATTTTCAGATGCAATTTTTTTTACCGTTTGTTCTTCGCGGCGAAGGTGCCTGTCATTATTATCTCCATTTCTTGTGTATGTATTTTGACGTGGCAGGATGGCTGGAATATGTATTTCGGCACAGAAACAAAATCTTTTCATGGTTACAGGTTTCTTTACTTTTTTTTAATATTTATTCGCATATATTTTCTCGTAATTTTTCTGTGAAAGACTATTCAAACCACGTACCGGAAAAAGATATATTTATTGTATCCGGTAGCTATATGCCGGAATTGCTCATCTTTAAAATTTTTCATCTGCGCAGACGCAAACCGGCTTTCAGTGTTTTTTGTGAAAAAAGTCTACACAGATGAGAATTCTCTCCCCAGCCGCAAAACAAACACAAAACTGCAAACATCTGTTAATCAACAATTAATAGGCATAAAGCAGTCTCCCGGTTTTTATGGAAAGCAAATGGCATAAAATTTTCATTTTGCCTTCGGTATAAAACAAAAAATAAAATATTATGGCTTTTTTAGAAATTATATTAACCATTTTAACCGCCTTTTTTATAGGAATTCTTTTCTATTATGTTTTTAAAACCTCGGGCCCCTGGGGAACATTCTGGAGTTTACTGCTTATTTTAATACTGGCCGGACTTGCGGCAGAAGCGTGGATTACCCCGGTGGGACCTGTAATCTGGGGATTTGCATGGATTCCTACCCTGCTGGTTATTTTAATTGTTGCCCTGTTGCTGGCAGCAGCAACCCCCGCTCCCCACCGCCGGAGAAGAGAATTAAATCTTGAAAAAGAAGAAGAGCCATCGGAAGAAGAAACCGCAGCAATTGCAGTTGGCGGCTTTTTCTGGATTCTGCTGATCATTCTTCTCGGAATAGCAGTTTGGGGAATCTGGGCTTAAAACACATTCCTGTAACCCATTTTGCGAAAGGAGAAAAAATATTTCAGGAATCAAACGACATGAAAAAATAGTTTTCAATACGCGCTCAACTGCCCTTGATTAACCTTCAAAAACCATTTACCCGGGAACAGAAAATGATTTCTGACCCGGGTAAACTTTTAAGAGACGGCTTTTAAGCCGCTACATCAAGGGAAATAGAGAGTAGAAACTCAACAAGCGCAAATTTTAAGGTTGTACGAAAGAAAAAATTCTATTGCATTGTTTTCAAACATTTATATCTTTTTGTTTCTCTGTTTTACCAATCGTATCTTTCTTTTTCTCCAGAAGTTTTTCAATAAAATTTTCCAGGATACTCATGTAGCTGAAATAGGCCGTATCCGGATCATCGAAAAGGTTAAAATAATGTTTGGCAAACCGGCTTTTCTTAAACCTGTCGTTCATGTAAAACAGGTTTTCCATATCCTGCAATACGTCCCATTCTTTTACCAGCTCTTTGCCTGGCGCATCGTGCATCAAGGTATTTATCCGCAATTGCCGGTCGAACGACTGAATTTGATACCTGTTTTCAAGCCACATATCGTCGAGCTGGCTGCGGTGCAGCACATTATTCAGTAAATTATTGGTGTTATTTACCGGATTATATTTCTCCACTGACTCTGAAGGAGAAGTAAAAATTATTTTATTCTCTGCCAGTAAATCGCGCAGGAATTTCTGCCAGGTAACTGTTTTACTCAGGTGAAACAAATTTTTTACCTGCGTGAGGTTATAAACCGCAATTACAGGATTATTGTCAGTCACATAATTTTGAAATTTGTTTACAATGCGTTTTGAAAAACCTGAATTCTCATCGGTATACGGATTAAAATCCAGTTTCTGAAGCATTTTGCTGATTTTGTAATTTATGGGCAGCAACGGGGCACGGTTGGGATTGCCCGTATCTTCCAACACATCTTTTTTAACGGTATTGTTTTTAAACTGGTTCAGGTTTGAAAACGCAGCCTTTTTGCCCACGGTGGAAAGTGTTTCGAGAAAATGCGGCAAATATGCCGGCGAATGCACAATAAAAATCTTAGGTATCACTCCAAACACCGATTCTACCGCAATATCGTGAAGTTTGATTTGACGTATCAGCGCGTGTTCATCGAAAAAAGGCACAACCGAGTGCGACCAGGGTTCCGATAAAATTTCGATGCACCCCTTTTCATGCATTTTTTTCAGTTGATCAATTACTTCGGGAGCATATTTTAGCAGATTCGTAAGGGCAATGCCGTTAACCGACAGGCCTGCTTTAAACTTTCCTTTCGATTGAAGGTGAACACTTTCAAGCCCCCTCAGGTAAGGAAGTAAATTTGAAGCATAATTTTCAGCAATGCTTTTCTCTATTTCTTCGTTGCTGTCGTTTTGTAAATAGGAACCGGTTTTCAGAAACTCGTTCAGCGCCGTGACAGCAGGAATATGTATTTTAAAATTTAAACAGACCTTTATCATGTGTAACTGTTTTAATACCGGGTAACCGGCGTATATTATTAATCCTGATCATCAGTTAACTGCCATCCGACAACAAACAAAAGCGGATTTCTTTTTTTGTTGAATACAGTGGGTTTGTTTTTACTTTTGTTGAATTTTTCTTCGGAGGTTAATTTTCGATCCGAACCTGCATCCGGGTGAAAATTCTTTTTCAATTTTTTTGAGGACATTTTCATAACATTTGTTTTAAAAAGGTGTGAATGATGAATTTACAACAATTCTCTATTATCAGTATTTAAACTGATTGTTCATTTTGAAGTTCATTTTGTTCATTTTTTACAAACTGGGAATTCAGCTAATTTTTTCATCAGTGAGTTTCATCTTTAATTCGTGTACCTATAATTTAGCTTAAAGTTTCATATTGCCTTTTTCGGGAACTCACAAAATCCGGATTTCGGTAAACAGCAATGGACGTTGTAGGTTTTATATTTTTAATTTTTCTGAATTGCAGTGTTTTTTTCTCTCTGTTTTGCAATACATCTTCCAGCACATCTTCGTGTAAATGGTTGTAATTCCGAAAGCACCATTCATATATTTCATCGCGGTTTGCCGGCTCGGCCCATTCAAGGCATTTAATCAACTCTTTTCGGAATAAATCTTTCCAGTTGCTTACTTTTGGCAGAATTTGTTTTGCATATTCAATCATAATGGGAGTGGTTTTAATTATTTATAATTTTAAAAATTCATTCTGTTTCTGTTTTTTGGTTTGAAATCCGGAATATGTTATCCGAATTATTTTATATGCATCAAAGGTAACAGGTAACCGAAACGGGGTACCCTGTTTTTCTTTTCATTAATCTATTCATTTTGTTCATTTTCAATCCGCTAAAGTTTTGCAACCTGTTTTTCATTTCGCACACCATATACAATTAGCCTCCGGCGCGGGTTTCCGAACAGGTACCTGGAAAGCGTTTTTTACGTGTGACGTTCTTTTATTTTGCAGCCGGCATGAGTCGGAGCGTTTGTCCATTAAATCAAAAATTCCGCTTTTTTCCCCGCCAACTGGCGGGGAAATGGTCAGCGTAAGGAAATGTGCGAAGGTCAGACCAAAGGGGTGCCAAGG
>CAYUBV010000228.1:0-4756 GCA_964443035.1 uncultured Tangfeifania sp. | reverse complement strand
GGGCAATTATAGGTTTCGCATCCCGTGCAAGCGAAACAGTTGCTGCAAACGCGATCGGCACCGAAATTTGAAAATCTGAAACCACATACTGCACAAATGTAAAAATTTTCTTTCCTGCCAACCATAATCAGAAAAAATATTTATACACCCTGAGCAGGGCAAAAATAATGACCAGCGTAAAAATGATTGCCGCCCCTGACGGAATATCCAAAAAGTAAGAAATAAATAAACCCGAAATGGTCCCGATAAATGCAAAAAGCGAAGCGAGAAGCAGCATTTTCAGAAAATCTTTGGTAAATAAATTGGCCGCAGCCTGTGGAATGGTTAACAACGATAAAATCAGGATAATACCCACCACCCGAATATTGAGCACCACAGTGAGTGCAATAAGCGTAATGGTCAAATAATTGAATAACGTAACCGGCAAACCGGCTGCCCGGGCAAATTCCTCATCGAAAGCTATGTACAGAATTTTTCGGTAAAAAAGCACAAAAAACAGGATTATCAGCACATTCAGGGCAAACATCCAAAACAGTTCAGAAATGGTAACGGTAAGAATATTCCCGAAAAGGTAACTCATTAAGTTAGGCGTGTAGCCGGGTGTCATAAAAACGAAAATGATTCCCAGTGCCATACCCAGCGACCACCAAATGGCAATGGATGAATCCTCGCGAACATGGGCCACTTTGGTGAAAAACTGAATACCCAGCGCGGACACCACAGCAAACAAAACTGCACCGAGCAGTGGATTAAACCCCAGCAAAAATGCCAGGCCAATTCCACCAAAAGAAGCATGGGTGATGCCACCGCTTACAAAAACAATACGGCGGGAAACAATGTAGCTGCCGACAATTCCACACGAAATACTTGCAAAAATGGCAGCCCAAAATGCCTTCAGGAAAAAATCGTACGAAAAAAGTTCAATTAATGAGCTCATTTTTATTTATGGCTTTTTAAAACAGTGTGTGGAATATCTCCGTGCGAAATAATTTTTATCGGACAATTGTAGCCGTCGAGCTGGCTTTGAGTTATTATATTGTCGGGATGATAATGCAATTCGCCGTTTAAACAGGCTATGGTTTTTACATAGCTCGAAATGGTGCCTACATCATGCGAAACAAGCAAAATAGCCATCTCTTTATTCAACTCCTTCAGCTTCTCATAGAGTTCGCCTTCAAAACGGTTGTCGACAAAAGTATCGGGTTCGTCGAGAATAAGGATTTTTGGATCGCTGAGCAGGGCGCGGCACAAAAACACCCGCTGCATTTGCCCGCCGGAAAGATCGCCAATGGCTTTGTTACGGATTCCGGAAATCCCCATTTCCGTGAGCAACAGTTCCACTTTTTGCTTTATTTGGGTGGAAGTAACCTGTTTCGTATTTTTCATGATAGACCCCGAGCGCACAACTTCGTAAACGGTAATCGGGAAATTCCGGTCGATGTGTTTTACCTGCGGCAGGTAGCCAATCGGTTTTTTACGCCTGTTAATGTCTTCCCTGAAGATTATTTTTCCTTTCATCGGCTTCAACAATCCTAAAATGGCTTTCAAAAGTGTTGTTTTGCCACCCCCGTTTGGACCGATGAT
Source organism: uncultured Tangfeifania sp. (assembly GCA_964443035.1). GTDB lineage: Bacteria > Bacteroidota > Bacteroidia > Bacteroidales > Prolixibacteraceae > Tangfeifania. The sequence continues at coordinate 3,172 of CAYUBV010000228.1, read as the reverse complement.
TCCCAAAAAATCTTTCTCGTGAATTTCGAGATTTACATCATGCAAAACAGGCTCTTTGTCGTAGCCAACCGAAAGGTTTTCTATTTTTATTAATGGTTTCATTTAAAATTATCCACAAAAATATGGGTTATTTCCATCAGGTTTTCAGACCATTGCGGGTCGAGCGGCCTGATTTCAACAATCTCTCCGTTAATTTCATCAGCAAAAACCCGCGCATGATCACGGTCAAACTCAGTTTGAATGTAAATTACATTAATATCGTTTTCTTTTGCAAGGTCCACTACTTCACGTAAATGCTGTGGGGTAGGTTCTTTTCCACCTGTTTCGAGGGAATATTGCACCAACCCGTATTCGCGCGCAAAGTAAGACAAGCTGGGATGAAACGTAATAAATTCACTTCCCCTGAATTCTTTCAGTTCATTTCTGATTTTGATATCGAGCTGATCGATTTCCTTCACAAACTCCATGTAACCGGCCTGGTATTTATCACTGTTTTCGGGACGGAGCTCAGCAAGAACATCCACAATTCGTTTAGCCATTTTTTTTACCAGCGAAGGCGACATCCAGATATGAGGATCTACCCCGCCAACATGAACATGATCGCCGTGTTGTTCTTCTTCGCCGTAAATTAAATCGAGGCCCTTCGATAAATCGACCACCCTCATCTCTTTATTTGCCTGTTTTATTTTTTCTTGCCACGATTGTTCAAACCCTATGTATCCAATCCTGAACCACACTTCCGAACGCGCAATATCCTTAAGCTGGGAGGGCAATAATGTGTATGCGGCAGGGCTCGCTCCCGGAGGTACCAAAACGTTGATTTTAAAATCATCCCCTCCAATTTTCTCCACAAAAGTTTTCTGTGGTAAAATACTCACCGTAATTACCGGCCTGCCGTCATCCTGGTTGCCTGATTTGTTTGAATTGCAGGCAAAAAGAAAGGCCACAACCACAAAAAGCAAAATAATACGTTTCATTCTTTTCTTTTAAAAATTTCTGACCACTTAAACAACGAAGCACAAATTTAGTTTTTCGTTGGAAATTCTTTCAGCAGGCAGGCAAAAATATCAAAGATTCATTTTTTTGACTTTAATTTTTCCTTTGGGCGGAACCGGATCGTACCCTTCGGTGCCCCACGGATGGCATTTCGAAATCCGTTTTGTTGCCAGCCATACACCCTTTACCGGTCCGTGAATTTTAATGGCCTGAACAGCATACTCGGAACAAGAGGGCACATGCCTGCAGGATGCGGGTGTTAAAGGCGAAATCGCATATTTGTAAAAGTATACGGGTAAGAGCAGAATCCATCCCAAAACTTTTAGTGCCATTTTTCCAAAATGCTTCATTTTCTGTTATTTTGCGACAAAATTACAACTTATTTTCAGTCTGTTCAGATGACGGGTACTGTTTTAAAAGATGTATTTATGAGCGAACCAAATATTGCAGCATGTTTTAAAGTTGAAAACTTCGACAAACTTTGTTTTTATTCAGAATAAATAAGGCGAAAAGGGAAAAGCTTACAAAAAGAATTCCATAATATTTTTAAATTTGTTGTTCCTGCGAATTTTAAAAAATAATACCAACAGAAGACCTGATTTTAAAATTATTAATTAATAAAATAAAACAATATGAAAAGAGTTGCAATTGGTGTAGATGTTGGAGGAACCAACACAGCCATTGGGGTTGTAGACCCCGAAGGAAACGTGATGGTGAAAGATAACATCACTACTCCCGCGCACGGCGATATCGACAGATACATTTCTGACCTGGCCGATGCAATTAAGGAACTGATTAAATCAGTAAAACTTTTAAATAAAGACCTTGAAATCCTGGGGATTGGAATTGGTGCTCCCAATGGAAACTACTACAGCGGAACCATTGAATATGCGCCCAATCTTTCATTTAAGGGTGTGGTTCATTTTGTGAAAATGCTTCGCACGCATTTTCCGGATATGAGCGCTTTGGCGCTGACCAACGATGCAAATGCAGCAGCCATTGGCGAAATGATTTACGGCGGTGCCAAAGACATGCAAAACTTCGTATTGTTCACCCTTGGAACAGGTGTGGGCAGCGGCCTTGTTGTGAACGGCGATTTGGTTTACGGACACGATGGTTTTGCCGGCGAGTGCGGCCACACCACACTGGTTCCCGGCGGTCGCATGTGCGGATGTACTTCTTTGGGTCACCTTGAAGCTTATTGTTCGGCGCCCGGAATGAAACGCACTGCATTTGAATTACTTGCATACTACAATGCAACCGACAGCGCACTGGCCAAAGTTGCTTACAACGACCTGGATTCAAAAATGATTTATGAAGCTGCCAAAGAAGGTGACGCAATCGCCCTGGAAGTATTCGAAAAAACCGGAGAATGGCTGGGACAAGGGCTGGCAGCTACAGTTCACCACCTGAGCCCGCAGGCAGTTTTTCTTTTTGGAGGACCCACTGCAGCCGGTGATTATATTTTTAAACCAACCAAAAAACACATGGAGAAACACCTCCTCCCGATTTTTAAAGACAAAATTAAAATCCTGCCTTCGGAGCTTAAACCTGGCGATGCTGCCATTGTGGGCGCAAGTGCACTGGTTTGGAAGGAACTGGAAAAATAATATTTCAAAATCAACAGAAGAAACGGGGTTCAACAGAATCCCGTTTTTTTTGTTTCAGTTTTAAAAAAGTACCTCATTTTAATCTGATTATTGATATTTTTACAAAATGATGAAACAAGCTGTTTCGTGGATATTATTGCTATTTCTTTCCCCGCTATTTTTGTTGGCGCAGGAACCAGTCATTAGCATCACCGACAAAATTGCGCAACAGGAAAGCAATTATTTTAAGTTGAAATCGAATTTTGCTGAATCGGCTGGCTATTCAGATTACGATCTCATTTACCAGCGGATGGAGTGGGAGATCAATCCTGAAGTTTATTACATAAAAGGAGCAGTAACCTCGCACTTCATAAGCAAAACTGCTACTCTTTCAGAAATCAGGTTCGACCTTCATGCCGGACTGGTTGTGGATTCAGTTATTCAGAATGAACAACATTTAAATTTTTCGAGAGAAGAAAACAGGATAATCATCGAATTCAATCAAACACTTTCTGAAAACGATACTGATTCACTGACCATATTTTACCAGGGCGAACCCGGGGACTCAGGATTTGGTTCATTTGCCA
>CAYUBV010000227.1:0-4769 GCA_964443035.1 uncultured Tangfeifania sp. | reverse complement strand
CAATGCTGAAAATTTTTTGTTTTTTCCAACAGGTTAAATTATATGGCTGAAAACAATAAAGATAAATTCTTACCTCATGCGCTTTCAGTTGAAGAAATTTTAAATGAATTTGATTCAAAAAAAGAAGGACTGACCGAAAAACAGGCCTCGGAAAAATTGAATCGGTTCGGCAGAAATGTCATTGAAGGGAAAAAGCAAAAAAGCCTTCTTCAACTGGCGCTCGACCAATTCAACAATCCGGTTATCTATTTGCTGCTGGGAGCTACGGTTGTTTCATTTATTTTTGGTGATATTCCTGAAGCAATTGCAATTATTGTAGTTATTATTTTAAACACTGCTATTGGCTTCTGGATGGAATACCAGGCGCGGACTTCGGTAGCTGCATTGAAAAAACTCAACCGCCTCGAAGCGAAAGTTAAGCGCGATGGTAAAACCAGGGAAATAGATGCAGCCAAAGTTGTGCCGGGAGATATTGTTTCGCTTGAAGCAGGAGATGTAATTCCGGCCGATGCACGAATTATTACGTATTCTGAACTAAAAGTTGATGAATCACCTCTGACAGGAGAATCTCTCTCTGTTGAAAAAAATTCAGAAAAACAGGAGAAAGACACTGTCCTGGCCGACCGGAAAAATATGCTGTTTAAAGGCACGGCACTTACACACGGAAAAGCGGAAGCGGCAGTAGTGGCCACCGGAAAAGATACCGAGATTGGAAAAATCTCGGAAATGGCAGAGGAAGAAGAAAAAGAATCCATTCCGCTGAATGTAAAACTCCGAAAACTCTCCCACCGGCTGATTTGGGTTACGGTAGGACTGGCAACCCTGTTTTTTATTATGGGCTGGGCAGCCGGGAAAGAAGTATACCAAATGCTGCAAACAGCCATTGCTTGGACAATTGCAGCTATACCTGAAGGATTGCCGATTGTGGCAAGTATTGCACTGGCCCGCGGAATGCTGCGTCTGTCAAAACGAAATGTAATTGTTAAAAAACTGGCAGCCGTGGAAACCCTTGGCGAAACCACCATCATTTTTACCGACAAAACCGGAACTCTGACCGAAAACAGACTTAGCGTCGACTCCATTCAGTTTCCGGGCAATGAAATAGAAGCCAAAAGCCTGGCAGAAAAAAAAGACAAAGCAGAAAAAAAAGCCGGAAATGAAAATTTTGAACACATTTTCAAAGTATCTGTTTTTTGCAACGACGCCCAGGAAAAAGAAGACGATAGCTTCAAGGGCGATCCGCTCGATGTAAGCGTGCTGAAGTTTTTTAAAGGATACGATGCTGAAAAAACAAAAACACTGCACGAAAAGAAACAGATAAATGAAGATCCGTTTGATTCCGAATCAAAATTTATGGGCGCCATCCACCGGCTCGATAAAGAATTGTACATCTCTGCAAAAGGGGCTGCCGATCCCATCCTTTCAAAATGTAATTTTTATCTCGACAATGGTGAAAAGAAAGATATTTCTGAAGATTTCAAAAAGGAATGGATGGAAAAATACGAAGAACTATCCGGAAAAGGCCTGAAAGTAATTGCCTACGCTTACAGAACCGAAGATGAAAGCCAGAGTGAATCATTAAAGGAAAAAGAAGAGTTTGTAGAAGACATGATCTTCCTGGGTTTTGTTTCGTTTATCGACCCGGCAAAAGAAGATGTGAAACCTTCCATTAAGAAGTGCCAGACTGCCGGAATTAAAATTATCATGGTAACCGGCGATCACCCGGGTACTGCCGAAAATGTTGCACGGAAAGTGGAACTCTCAGCCGATGAAAAATACCACGTGATGAAAGGCAGCGACATTGAAGACAATAAAGATAAAGTCACCAAATCGAACATTTTTGCCAGGGTGGATCCCAAACAGAAATACGACATTGTGGAGCGGTTTAGGGAAGAAGGTGAAATCACGGCCATGACCGGCGACGGAGTAAACGATGCACCGGCACTGAAAAAAGCCGGCATCGGAATTGCCATGGGTGAACGCGGAACCCAGATTGCACAAGATGTGGCCGACATGATTCTGAAAGACGATTCATTTCCATCCATTGTGGATGCCGTAGAAGAAGGACGTATAATTTTTGGAAACATCCGGAAGTTTATTGTCTATCAGTTGTCGTACCACCTCGCGGAAATTATTATAATTGCCGGTATCAGTTTCTCGCTGTTTTATTTGCCGCTGCTGCCCTTACAATTATTGTTTCTGAACCTGCTGTCTGACGTATTTCCTGCACTGGCACTGGGATTGGGCAAGGGTGATGAAAGCATTATGCAGCAAAAACCCAAAGACCCGGAAGAACCGATACTCAATAAACACAACTGGACGGCAATGGCCGTATACGGAATTACGATGGCAGCCATTATCACCGGAGTTTATTTGCTGGCGTACTATAACTTTGGCGAATCGAAAGAATTAGCCAACACCGTAACATTCTTCACCCTTGCTTTCTCACAACTGCTCCATGTATTCAACATGCGCGAACCCGAAGAAAATATATTTGTCAACCAGGTAGTAAAAAACAAATACATCTGGATGGCGCTCGGAATTTGTATTGCAGCGCTTGTTGCAGCCTATTTCATACCGTTGTTTCACGATGTGTTGTCATTTGAAACACTTTCGGGAATTCACTGGTTGCTGGTTGGAGGAGGCAGCGTGGCAACGCTCATTGTGATTCAAATCATTAAACATATTTTTAAGTTTTAATTTGTAAAACCAATGCAAACCAGTTTCTCCATATCGCGGGCCAATAGTTTTCCCTCGCTGAATGCCATAGGCGACCACGCCTGACTTTTGTCTGAATTAAAAAACGAAGCGCTGCCAAGTTCTTTATAACCTTCGGGTGTGGGTTCAATTAAATGAACATCGCCGTTTTTACCGTTTTGAGCAATTAACTTTCCGTTCACCAAAATAAGAGACCCCATTTCAAAATTGGCCGCATCTCCCGACTCCCAAACCAGGGTTCCGTCCATCTTCATACAAACAAGCTGATTGGGCCGGCCATTTGTATTCAGGTAAATGTGATTGCCGACCACAATTCCGGGGTGCATTTTACAGCCTGCTTCTTCGGTCAGAAAAAGCTCATTCACCCGAAATTCACCATCGTTATTTGTAATTTCCAGCATAATGGTTACCGGATTGTAATTGCCGTCGTAAGAGCAGTCGGTTAATAAAAGTCGTGTATCGCCAATGGCAGTTGGCGGGGTGATGGTAGCAAAAGATTTCAGTCCGTTGTACACCCATAGTTCTTCGCCTGTGTTTGCATCGAATGCAACAACTTCGTGTGTTTTTGTTGAATCTTTCCGATCATAAGGACTTGTCATTATTACCTGATCCACGCCGCCGTAATTCGCGACGATTGGTGAAACATGAAAGTTGTACCCGGTTAGCGGACGGCTTTCCCACACCACTTCCCCGGTAAATTTATCGAAAGCCACAACCCCGGCATTTTTTCCCTGCGGAGCAACTATAACCAAATCATTATAAATAAAAGGTGATTGCGAAACTCCCCAATGGGGCAATTCGCCGTCGAACTCCTCCAGAATATTCAGCGACCAAACCGGTTGTTGTTTTCCTTTGTCGAAACAGTAAAAATGTCCGTGCGGCCCCACGCTCCAAATGTAATTTTCATCAATTGTTGGAACCGCTCTCGAGCCGGGATACGGCAATTCGCCGGCAGCTTCATATTCATAATTCCACTTTTCATCGCCGGTATTCAAGTCGATGCAGCGCAAAATGTCTTTTTCACCTTTTACACGGTCGAGCACAAAAACCTCATCGTCGTATATACTTGCTCCGCCATAACCCGGTCCGAGCGGAAACGACCAGACTTCTTCGGGGCCATTTTCAGGCCAGGCATCAAAAATCTCAGCATTTTCAAGGGTTGCATCCCGGTTTGGGCCGGTGTACTGATTCCAGTTGTTTTGGTTTGAAGAACATCCCCAAAAAACAATGGAGACAATGGCTAACAGGTAAAGGTTTCTTTTAATTGTCATAATCTTAAAATTGATTTTCTCAAAAATAGAACTAATTCCGAAGGAAAAAATAAACGTTGACATATATTAATGTGAGACCATTTAGTCATAGTCTCACTCAAAGTGAGGCTATGACTTTCTTTGCGCTCACACAAAAAAACCTGCAAAGCAGAAATTCATCCGCTAAGCAGGTTCATCGGTGTGCAAATTCAGAATATCTGAACTTTTTATTATGTATTAAAGATAATAATGATCCTTGTAAATCAGGTTGTCATCCAGCTCGTAAACCAGCGGTTTTCCGGTTGGAATTTCTAACGAACTTATTTCATCGTCCGAAATTTTCTGGAGATGCTTTACCAGCGCCCGCAGGCTGTTTCCGTGAGCAGCAATAATTACCTGGCGACCCGCCTGAAGCGTTGGCGCAATCATCTCTGACCAGTAAGGCAAAAAGCGCTCAACAGTATCTTCAAGGCTTTCGCCCAGCGGAAGTTCTTCTTCCAGCAGGTTATGGTATTTGCGCTCGTTTCCCGGCCAGCGTTTGTCGCCTTTCTCAAGCTGCGGGGGCCGGGTCGAATAGCTGCGCCTCCATTGGTGCACCTGCTCGTCGCCGTATTTTTCGGCCATGTTTTTTTTATTGAGTCCCTGCAAACCTCCATAGTGGCGTTCGTTCAGCCGCCATGATTTTTCCCACGGAATCCATAACTGGTCCATTACTTCGAGTGAATACCAAAGCGTTTGCAGCGACCGTTTCAGCAACGAAACAAACGCAAAATCAAATTTGTAATCGTGTTCAGCCAGAAT
>CAYUBV010000226.1:0-4780 GCA_964443035.1 uncultured Tangfeifania sp. | reverse complement strand
GTTCATAATTTAAATTTTTGCTGATTTAAGTTCAATAAAAATAAATAATTTATTGAAACCAATAACAAAAAGTCAGGATATAAAAAAACCGGACACAAGTGACCGGTTTTTTTCTGAAATATGGAATATAATTCTATTCTTCTTTCTTTTTTTCTTCGTCTTCGTCTTCGGCTTTTTCTTCTGCCTTTTTTTCTTCTGCAGGAGCTTCAGCTTTTGGTTCTTCCTGTTTTTCCGTTTTTTCTTCGGCTTCTTCAACAGGCTGAACATCTTCTACCACTTTTACCTCGTCTTTCGGTTCGGATTTTTCTTCGGTTTTGGTGCTTTCTTCAGCAGCCGGCTGGGCTTCCGATTTTGCACCACTACTACCGCTGCTTCCGCGACGCGAACGACGGCGTTTTGGTTTCCTGGCCTCTTCTTTGGACTCGAGCATTGCTTCGTTATAATCCACCAATTCGATGATGCACATTTCGGCATTATCGCCTAAACGGTTACCGGTTCTCAAAATTCGGGTGTAACCACCCGGGCGATCTGCAACTTTTGCCGCAACATCTCTGAACAGTTCAGAAACAGCTTCTTTATTTTGCAGATAGGTAAATACAATCCGTCTTGAGTGCGTAGTATCGTTTTTTGCCTTGGTAATAAGTGGTTCAACGTAACTGCGGAGTGCTTTCGCTTTGGCCAGTGTTGTTGAAATTCTCTTGCTTTCGATAAGAGAACTGGCCATGTTCGACAGCATCGCTTTACGGTGCGCACTTGTGCGGCTTAAATGATTAAATTTCTTATTGTGTCTCATTGCCTTTAATCCTTGTCAAGTTTATACTTACTAATATCCATCCCAAAACTCAATCCCATGTTTTCGAGAAGGTCGTCCAGTTCGGTAAGCGATTTTTTACCAAAGTTCCTGAATTTCAACAAATCGTTGCGATTGTAAGTAACCAAATCGCCAAGTGTATCCACATCGGCAGCTTTCAGGCAGTTCAAAGCCCTTACTGAAAGGTCGAGATCCACCAGTTTTGTTTTCAGCAACTGGCGCATGTGGAGAACTTCTTCGTCGAATTCTTCATTTGCAAATTTTTCGTCTGAATCGAGCGTAATTTTCTCGTCAGAGAATAACATTAAATGATAAATAAGAATTTTAGCTGCTTCCTTAAGTGCGTCTTTGGGAAGAACTGAACCATCGGTCTCGATGTCCAAAATCAGTTTCTCGTAGTCGGTTTTTTGCTCGACACGGTAGTTTTCAACCGAATATTTCACCGTTTTAATAGGTGTGTAAATGGAATCGATTGGAATAACGCCAAACTCCTCTTCCACCGGTTTATTTTCGGGAGCAGGAACATATCCGCGTCCCTTACTGATGCTCATTTCCATTTGGATTTTCACATCCGGTTCCATTCTGCAAATTACGAGATCGGGATTCAATACCTTGAAACCGGTCATGAATTTGTTCATATCGCCTGCTGTGAATTCTTCCTGCCCTGAGATGGATACAGTTACTTTTTCACTTTCGAAATCTTCTACCTCGTTTTTAAACCGAATTTGCTTCAGATTAAGGATAATATCCGTTACATCTTCTATAACTCCTTTAATCGTAGAAAATTCATGGTCGACACCTTCTATTTTAACCGTGGTAATTGCATACCCTTCGAGGGATGATAATAGAATGCGACGCAGCGCATTACCGATGGTAATCCCGTAACCGGGTTCCAAAGGACGGAATTCAAATTTACCGACCTTTTCATCGGATTCTATCATTATTACCTTATCGGGCTTTTGGAATGCTAATATTGCCATAATAACCTTACGTAATTTATTATTTTGAATACAACTCTACGATAAGTTGTTCTTTGATGTTTTCAGGTATTTCTTCACGCTCAGGCAGATTCAGGAATTTCCCGGCAAAATTATCGCCGTCCCATTCCAGCCATTCATACTGAGCACTGCGGCGTGAATTCAATGAGTCTGTAATTTCTTCCATCGATTTTGATCTTTCCCTGACTCCAACGATGTCGCCGGGTTTAACCTGGAACGACGGAATATTGGTTACTTTTCCGTTTACTACAATATGCTTGTGCGAAACAAACTGACGGGCAGCAGCCCGTGATTTTGCAATACCGAGGCGGAAAACAACATTGTCGAGACGCGATTCAAGCATCTGCAGCAATACTTCTCCGGTTACCCCTTTAGCTGAAGAAGCTTTTTCAAAGAGGTTACGGAATTGTTTTTCAAGAACACCGTAGGTATATTTTGCTTTTTGTTTTTCTTTTAGCTGTAGTCCGTATTCCGAAACTTTTCTTCTCCGGGCAGATGCTCCGTGCATTCCCGGCGGATAGTTTTTATGCTCAAAAACTTTATCCGGTCCGAAAATAGGTTCTCCGAATTTACGAGCTATTTTAGATTTTGGTCCTCTGTATCTAGCCATTATCTTTTTCGTTTTAAATTATACACGACGTCTTTTAGCAGGCCTGCAACCATTGTGAGGCAGCGGGGTAACATCAACAATCTCAGTTACCTGTATGCCTGCTGTTGAAAGCGCCCTGATAGCCGATTCGCGACCGTTACCCGGGCCTTTAACGTATACTTTTACTTTGCGTAGTCCAAGGTCATACGCGGTTTTTGCACACTCTTCGGATGCTACCTGGGCAGCATAAGGAGTATTTTTTTTAGAACCGCGAAATCCTTTCTTTCCTGCTGACGACCACGATATAACTTCACCGTTATTATTTGTCAGCGTAACAATGATGTTATTGAAAGAAGAGTGTACGTGGGCCATACCATTGGCTTCCACATTAACCACTCTTTTTTTGCTTGATCCTGTCTTTTTTGCCATAGCTTAAACTTCTTATTTAGTGGCCATTTTTTTGTTGGCAACAGTTTTCCGTTTTCCTTTACGGGTACGGGCATTGTTTTTTGTACTTTGCCCTCTGACCGGTAAACCGATACGGTGCCGGATGCCCCTGTAAGAACCGATGTCCATCAATCGTTTGATGTTCATTTGTACTTCCGAACGCAATTCACCTTCAACTTTATAGTTATCGGTGATTACTTTACGGATTGAACCGAACTGATCATCGTTCCAATCCTGAACTTTTTGATTCGGATCAACGCCGGCCTCTTCAAGGATCATTTTTGCCCTGTTGCGGCCAATACCATAAATATAGGTAAGAGCAACCTCACCTCTTTTATTATTAGGAATATCAACACCTACAATACGTGCCATACAAGTTATTTTTTCAAATTACGATTAACCCTGACGTTGTTTAAACTTAGGGTTCTTCTTATTAATTACATATAAACGCCCTTTCCGGCGAACAATCTTACATTCGGAACTGCGTTTTTTTACTGAAGCTCGAGTTTTCATCTCTATAATTCTTTAGTTTTTATATCTAAACGTAATTCTACCTTTAGTTAAATCATAAGGCGACATTTCTACTTTTACTTTATCTCCGGGCAAAATTTTGATATAATGCATTCTCATCTTGCCTGAAATATGGGCAGTAATTACATGCCCGTTTTCCAATTCAACACGAAACATTGCATTTGATAATGCCTCGATAATTGTGCCATCTTGTTCTATAGAAGGCTGCTTTGCCATATTAAAAATCCGTTTTTAATTGTTCTTCAATAAAATAAATCTGTAATTAAACCTCTGTTCTCTTTGAACAAATATTCTGCAAAGATAACAGAAGGTTTTTATATTACATAATAGAAACGAAATCTCCTTACAATACAATTCAAAATCTCACTTAAATACCACCACCTGCACGGCCTTTAATACGGCCCGATTTTGTCAGGCCATCGTAATGACGCATCAACAGGTGACTTTCAATCTGCTGCAGTGTATCCAACACAACACCAACCAAAATCAGCAATGACGTACCACCAAAGAAAAGGGCGAACGATTGATTGACTCCGATAATCATTGCAAAAGCCGGAAGAATTGTGATTAAACCAAGGAAAATGGAACCTGGCAATGTTATTCTCGACATAATCGTATCGAGAAACTCCACTGTTCGTTTTCCGGGTTTCACTCCGGGGATGAATCCTCCGTTTTTCTTCATGTCTTCTGCCATTTGTGTAGGATTGATGGTAATTGCAGTATAAAAATAGGTAAATGCAACTACCAGCGTAAACTGTAGGAAGTTGTACCAGAAACCTGTCATGTTTGATAATGCAGCCGCAACACCACTCAGGTTTTCCGAATTGGCAACTCCAACAAGTGTAATAGGCACCATCATAATTGCCTGGGCAAAAATAATGGGCATTACTCCTGCAGCGTTTACTTTCAGGGGGATGTACTGCCGTACACCACCATACTGTTTGTTACCCACAATGCGTTTGGCATACTGAACCGGAATACGCCGGGTTCCCTGAACTAACAGGATAGCTGCCATAAATACAACGAACAGAATAACAAACTCAACGATAAACATGACGAGACCTCCGCCCTGCTGGTTTATCCGCATTGCAAATTCCTGAGCCACGGCCTGTGGCAAATTGGCAATAATACCAATCATGATGATGAGCGAAATACCATTCCCGATTCCTTTATCGGTTATGCGTTCGCCCAGCCACATCACAAACATCGACCCGGCGGTTAAAATAATTACCGAGGATACTGTGAACATGGCACCTCTCATGGCAAATGCCGATTCAGGTAACTGCATATGCAGGTTAGTCAAATATGCCGGTGCCTGGAAAATCAGAATAATAACGGTTAAATACCGCGTAATCTGGTTGATTTTCCTTCTTCCTGACTCCCCCTCTTTCTGCAACCTTTGGA
>CAYUBV010000225.1:0-4787 GCA_964443035.1 uncultured Tangfeifania sp. | reverse complement strand
AACGGCCGGAATAACATAAGCAAGTGTAATATAGATATGAAACATGATTTGCGTTTTGTAAATTTACAGCGGCCCAAGATATAAATTTCCGGCGGGTTTTGGTTTACCCCGTGAAATAATGCTTTGCATTAAAATCGGGGATTTTATTTCACAGGAGTTCACCCCATGAAATTCGCCTGGCGATTTATTTCACGGGGTGAACCTGCTGTCCGCCGGCTGGCGGATCATCTGGTGAATAGTATTCAAGGATCAACCCCTAAATTATATTCAGCCTTGCCCCGGCAATTCCTCTTTTTTACTTTTGCAAAAATAGTTTATCTTCATCCGAAGGCTGATGTACACGATAAATCAACCGCTCCTGTAACATGAGCCGCATAAAAGGGGAAATTAATAATACATAAAAAGCATGGTTTTAAAAAAAGCATCATTAACTGATATGCCGGCGCTTAAAGAAATTTGTACCAGTGCTTACGCAAAGAACTTTCACCACCATTGGAACGAAAACGGTCTGGAATGGTATCTTGAAAGAGAGTTTGGCGAAGAAAAATTGAAAGCTGATCTCCTCAACCGCCATCTGGCATATTACTTCATTTTGCACCACGAAAACCCGGTAGGTTTTGTAAAAATCAGGTATAATGCAATGTTAGATGAGATTAAAAATAAAGCTGTTGAATTGGAAAAGATTTATTTTTTGCCCCAATTTAAAAGAATGGGAATCGGAAGTGCAGCGATTTCAGAAATTATAAAAAGCCTTAAAAAGAAAGGAATAAAAACTCTTTTTATTAGTGTGGTCGATTCCAATACCAACGCGATAACATTTTATAAAAAACAGGGTTTTACCTGGCACAGTAACACCCGCTTTGATCTTCCTTATTTTAAAGAGGAATTAAAAGGAATGCACCGCATGGTGCTCAACATCAACTGAACCCTGACTTTCAACTACCCTTTCCTGCTGCATCAACCGTTTTCAGGAAACATCAGTGTACACGGGAATTTTGACTCCAGTCGCAGCTTACCTACTCACCAATAATATCTGTATTGAAAGCCGTTGAGCAAAATGTTTTTATTTTCTGGAATCATCCGGGTTGGAAAGTGAATTCCATTGAAGGTTCGTATGAGTGGATTGACTTTGTTGCCGGGCTAAAAAAAGAAAATAATCTGCATGGCATTGAAGTGTTTAACGGATTTGGTTTTCACAAAAAAGCGCTCGACTGGGCATTGGATAATAACCTCACCGTGATGGGAACATCCGATATTCACAATCTGGTTGTCCACGATTATAATTTGGGTGATTATGTGCACCGCTCCATGACCCTGGTTTTTGCCAAAGATCGCACGGCAGCATCGGTAAGGGAAGCGCTCGATGCCGGTCGCACAGTAGCCTGGGCAAGCAAGTACTTAGCCCGAAAAGAAGAACATTTGCGCAATCTTTTTAACGCCTGTGTTGAATTGGGAACATCTTTTCATACAAAAGGAGAAAGAAAATATTTCGAAATTCGAAATAACAGCGATTTATATTTCGAACTGGAACTGGAGTCGGGCAATGGAACAGAAAAAATTACCCTTTTTCCACAGACTGCACAAGTTATTTCTGCACCAGTTGAAGAGAAAATTCTGACCTATAAAGTTGCCACGGCGTTTATTCGAAGCGATAAAAATCTTTTGGTTGAACTTTCTTTAAAATAAAAAATTGTTCTTCCGTAATATTTCCTTTTTCAATTTCTGCTGAAGTAAATTCTTCAATCAGCAGTGCATGTTGTCCCGGTTTTTCAGAGCCGCATAAAGGGCAAAAATACAATGCCCGAAATGCCGGTGCTAAAAGTTCTGTTTGTTCAGCCGTTTTTTTTTCTTTCTTTATACTAAAAATCAACGAAATGAAACGAATGCCATTCTTATTATTATTTACAGTCATTATTGTTCTGTCTTGTTCGAACAACGAATTTGCTCAATGGAGAGGTCCCGGCCGCGATGGGATTTATCCCGATAAGGATTTACTGAAAGAATGGCCTGCTGATGGTCCTGCCCTGAAATTAAAGATTGAAAACATAGGAAAAGGATTATCGCAGCCGGTAGTATATAATAATGTAATCTACATTACCGGACTTAAACACGATTCTCTTGATGTAATTTCAGCTTATAACATTGATGGAAACCTGATTTGGGAGAAGGCGTTCAGCACAGCCTGGCAACGAACTTATCCTGAATCACGCGGCACGCCAACAATTGAAAACAACAAAATTTATTTGATTGGCGGAAGTGGAGAACTGGTTTGCTTAAGTGCAAAAAACGGCGATTTAATATGGAAACAAGATCCACATAACGATTTTGAAGGGAAATACCAACACTGGGGAATTGTCGAGTCGGTTTTGTTAAGCGACAAAGCGGCTTTATATGTTACGGGAGGCGAGATTACCTCGGTGGTGGCTTACGATAAAATTACGGGTGAATTACGCTGGAAAAGTAAAAGCACCGGTGGGCCGAAATCCTATGCGTCGTCGTCCCTGGTTGAGTGGGGAGGTAAACAAATTGCACTTGTTCAAAGCGCTAACGACCTGATTGGAATTGATGTTGGCACCGGCGAAGTACTGTGGAGCTTCAATACCATTCAGTACCATACAAAAAAGGGAAGTGGCGAAGGAGCCAACACACCACTGTTTTACAATGGCGAAATTTTTATAACCTATGGAAACGACCAGCCGGGTTTGTTGTTCAGTCTTTCCGACGATGCCAAAAGTATTCGCCTGAAATGGAAAAACGAACTACTCGACACCCATCACGGGGGGCTGGTTTTGCTCGATGGGGTTATTTACGGCTCAAACATGATTGACAATACACGAGGGAACTGGGCTGCCGTTGACTGGCAGAGCGGGGAAACTCTTTGGGAAGAAAAATGGTTTACCAAAGGTTCGGTTATCGCCGCCGATGGAATGCTGTATTTCTACGAAGAAAAAAGTGGAAACGTAGCCCTGGTGCAGCCCGATACCCAACAACTAAAAGTTATAAGCAGCTTTAAAATTAACGAAGGAGAAGGCCCTCACTGGGCGCATCCTTCCATTTACAAGGGAATGTTGTTTATTCGGCACGGAAATGTTTTAATGGTTTATGATTTGAAGAAATAACTATCAGCTTTCCACTTCCTGCTTCCGTCTTTCTTTCTTAACTTTAAACTCTAAATATCTTTTACAATCCCATCATTTTCCGGAAGTCGCATGCGGTAAGCATTCATTGCAGTTTTCCCCAGTTTTTTAATCAACCGGGAGTTGACCACAAATCCAACAGGTGCGCCAATGAAGGGAACCAGTTGGGCCATCTTTGCCAAGTCGATGTAGTCGCGGTATTCCTGTTGAAAATTTCGCCAGTCAAACTGATGGATATCTTCCGGGAGTTCTTTGCTCCTCCGGTTCCAGTCGACCATTTTGAGGTAAACATTTCGCCGGTGTTCATGGCTTGAGAATGCCAGTTCAAAAATATGCAGGATGTAAACCCGTTCCTTATAATCTTTCACATTAAACCCATACATCGAACAGACATCAAACAGCAATTTCAATTTGAGGGCAACTAAAACCGGAAAGTCGGCAAACCCCAGCAATATGCCGCCTGCACCGGTTATTCCCCCTTCAACGGCAGCGGTGTTACCGTAAAATTTCATCCGTTGCTGAACGGCTTCCTCTTGTGCCTGCAGCGACAGGCCCGACAAAGGTTTGGCAGTGGTATAATTTGCGCCGAACAAAACCCCGCGAATCATTTGTTTAATGGTTACTGTAATTGCCCGGTGTATTTTTTCGGGTATCCATGAATTGATTTTCACCTGTGCCTTTTTCGACAGCCGGTTGATAAGGGATGGCTTTCTAAGCATTTGCCTTTGCCAGACCGCTAATTCTGAACGTATTTGTTGCTGATACTCATTCATTGCAAACCGGAACCACAGTTATTGATCCATCCAACAGGCCAACCTATCCCTTTGTTTCATTGGGCGGCCGGAAAAAAGCCTGCTGCCGGCAAACTGCGAAAGGCTGCCTTTTCTATTCTGATGCCGGCGGCCCGCCTCCCGGAGAGCAGGCATCACATGTTTATATTCCCACTTCGGACTTTCGTCTTTCTTTCCTACCTTTGAACCCGAAACTTTAAACTCGAAACTGATTTGGCCGACGTACATAATAAGAAAACAAGAAGCTACAATATGAGCCGCATCAAGGGCAAAAACACGAAGCCCGAAATGCTGGTGCGGAAGTATTTGTTTGCCCACGGTTTCCGGTACCGGCTGAATGTAAAAACCCTCCCCGGAAAACCCGATATTGTGTTGCCCAAATACAAAACGGTCATTTTTATTAACGGCTGTTTCTGGCACGGACACAAAGGCTGCAGGTATTTTGTGGTTCCCAAAACCCGAACCGAATGGTGGCTCAATAAAATTAAAGGCACCCAAAAACGCGATCGCGAAGCCGAAATTCAACTGAATGTGCTGGGGTGGAAAGTGATTACGCTTTGGGAATGTGAGCTAAAACAAGGCAGAATTGAAGATACGTTGAATTCTCTGATCAAAAAACTTCAACAATAATTCCATGTGTGACTTAAAGTCGGTTGACCAATAAGTCACATCCTCCTACTTTTATCGCTTATGAATCCGCAGGAAGAATTTGGTAAAAGGATTAAGCATTACCGGACGCAAAAAGGATATTCACAGGAAGAACTTGCTTTTAAAGCCGGATTGGATCGAACATACATTGCCAGCGTGGAAAACGGAAAAAGAAACGTTTCCATTCGGACAATCAAAAAATTTCTCGATG
>CAYUBV010000224.1:2709-4789 GCA_964443035.1 uncultured Tangfeifania sp. | reverse complement strand
ATGGCCGAAATTGCCGATGAAAACATCATGGTTGATTTTTTAAACCCCTTGAAACTTTTTCGTGAATATAATATTCCGGCATATACAGCTATGCAAAACGACGTAAACGGCATAGCCTGGTGTATGCCCGATTATTTTAAAGCAACCGGCGTTAAATACCTAAACATGGGCATTAACGAAACCCGATCCATCCGGCCTTTCGATAAACCCACCTGTTTCTGGTGGGAATCGCCGGCGGGGGAAAGACTGCTTGCATACCGCAGTGACCATTACATGACCGGTAACTTTTGGGGATTACCATCAGAAGAAAATTTCGATGAAATCAGACTGTTCAGTTACCTGAATGAAATGGAAAAGAAAAGCTATCCTTTTGATAAAATACAGGTACAGTTTTCAGGCTATTTTACCGACAATGCCCCGCCATCAACAGGTGCTTGTGAAATAATAAAAGCATGGAACGAAAAATATGAATACCCAAAACTAAAACTGGCGCTCACAAAGGATTTTTTTGAATACGTTGAAAAAAACCATGCCAGTGAACTGCCTGTTTACCGGAATGCCTGGCTCGACTGGTGGTCCGATGGATTTGGTTCTTCGGCGCGTGAAACGGCTGAGGTAAGAAAAACCCAAAACATGAAACAAGTTGACGAAGGGATGTTTGCCATGGTGCAGATGATGGGTGGCGAACTGAGTGAAGACCTTCAACAAAAAATTTGGCACATTAGTGAAAATGCGTTATTTTACGATGAACACACATACGGCGCTGCAGAAAGTATTTCACAACCATTCTCCATCAATTCCATGCGCCAGTGGCTGCAAAAAGGAGCTTATTCCTGGGAGGCAATGAAACAGGTGACGCTCTTGCACGAGGATGCGTTGGGCAGGCTTCAGCAATACTTTAAAAAAGCTGATTTTCCTACTATTTATGTTGTCAATTCCATGGGCTGGGACCGCTCGGCAACAGTTCAATTATTTATCGATTATGAAATTCTTCCATCAAACAAAGCGTTTTCCATCATAGATTTGACTAATAATGAAAAAGTTCCTGTTCAATTTTCACACGGGCGAAGAGAAGGTGCTTACTGGAATATGGAAGTCAGCGATGTACCGGCACTGGGATTTAAGGCGCTGAAAATTGAAACCACTGAGGAGGAAAAACCCGTAACAGAAATCCAAAAAAACGAAAATACAGAGGTGCTCGAAAACCAGTATTTCAGAATTGCCATCGACAAACAAACCGGTGGAATTAAAGAATTCTACGATAAGGAATTGCAGGAAAACCTGTATGATGCCAAAAATTCATATTTTATCGGACAGCCGGTAAGGGAAACACTTGAGTCACGCAATAAAATGGTCCCCTCCCACTCCACGGTATTTAATGTTAAAGTTGAGCCGGGAGTAACCGGAGACGTATGGGAAAGCATAAAAGTTGCAGCCGATTTGAAAGGATTTACAAAAGGAGAAGAAGGAGAACCTCAAGGAATTCAATGGGAAATCCGCCTGCACAATAACTCCAAAAAAGTTGAATTTGCCTATCAGGCCAGTAAAGAAATTATTACCGATCCGGAAGGACTGTATGTAGCTTTCCCTTTCCGATTACCGGATTCACGCATAACTTTCGAAACCATTGGGGGAAGTCTCACCCAGGGTGACCAACTCCCTGGTTCGTCATCCGATTGGAATGTAGCCCAAAATTTTGTGTCGGTAAAAGGACCCGGAGGGCAGATAATTATGGTAAGCGATGAAGTTCCGCTCTGGCATTTCAGCGATTTTAACATGGGTAAATTCGAACGCTACCCCAAACCCGGGAAACCCTGGCTGTATTCGTGGGTAATGAACAATTATTGGTTCACCAACTTTCGTGCTTATCAGCATGGTGAGGTAAACTGGAACTATACCATTACTGCCACACCCGACACAACTGTAACAGCCGCTACAAAATTTGCATGGGGGGTTCGTAATTCACTTCCCACGCGTACTTTTCCTGCCGGGAAAAATGAATTGACCATACCGGTATCTAAAACCATGAATATTACCGGAGATGAAAATGTAATGCTCATTAACAGCAGGCCATCTTTTA
>CAYUBV010000224.1:0-2609 GCA_964443035.1 uncultured Tangfeifania sp. | reverse complement strand
ATTCTTTTTCTTTCAGGATGTACTTCTACTCCTGAAAATAAAACAAAGTCAGATTTTACAAGACTGGTAGATCCTTTGATTGATACTCATCAATCAAGATTCGACTATTTTGCTTCAGCGACAATACCTTTCGGCATGGTTGCTTTGTCACCCGACACAAGGCACGGCGATCTCTGGAACTCAGGTTACCTTTACGATGACGGGTACATTCTGAACTTTTCTCATGTTCATAATGCCCAAACTGCGGGCATTCCTGTAATGCCGGTCACCGGTCCGTGTAAAGGGAACCTTGGACTTGAGGCAAACAGATCACGATTCTCTCATGAAAAGGAAACGGTAAAACCCGGTTACCACCAAGTTGTTCTGGAAGATTATGGAATTACGGCAGAACTCACGGCAACCTGCCGCGTTGGAATGCACCGGTATGCATTTCCGGTAACGGAAGAGGCCCATGTTTTGTTCGACATTGGAGCGTCTGTCGGACCGACTAAAATGCTTTATGCATGGGCCAGAAAATCCGGCAAAAACGAAATTGAAGGCTATTCAGTAATGGCTCCCACTTTCAGGCGAAAAAAACCTTTTATGGTGCATTTTGTTGCCCGGTTCAGCAAACCATTCGATGAATTTGCGGGATGGCAAAAATCTGAAAACAACGATACCACGCTCCTCGTTGAACCGGAAGAGAACATTGTTAAAGGCAAAGGCAGCGGCGTTTATGTCTCCTACAATAATTTGCAAGATGGAGAAGAAATTCTCATGAAAGTGGGCATTTCGTACGTGAGCATTTCAAATGCCCGGTTAAATATGGAAACGGAACTGCCCCACTGGGATTTTAACCGGGTAACTGAAGAGGCTGATGCAAAATGGAACGAATACCTCGGAAGAATTGAAGTGGAAGGCGGTACGCACGAACAGCAGGTGAAGTTATACACCGATCTGTTTCACACCGCCTCAAAAAGAATTTCGAACGATGTTGACGGCACCTATGCCGACTGGACCGGCCCGCAACCTGTTATACGTCAATTGCCGCTGAATGAAAACGGAAATCCGGCAAGGCAGTTTTTAGACGGCGACGGGTTGTGGGGCTCCCAGTGGAACCTGAACATTTTGTGGTCGCTTGTTTACCCTGAATATGGCAACTGGATGGCAGAAACATTTCTCGAATACTACCGGAATGCCGGAATGATGTCGAGATGCTCGTGGGGTGGAAATTACTCCTATGTAATGGTAGGAGACCATGCCACCCCACTGCTTGCCGCCCTGATGTCAACAGACCGTGCTGCATTCGACCAGCAAATGGCATACACCGCGTCGAAAAAAAATGCTTTCCCGGGCGGAATACGCGACCGTGCGGGCTATGAGGCCGGGCCAAATCCTGCCGGGGGAGGAATCGACTTGTACATTGACCTTGGTTACGTTCCGGTGGAAATAGCGAACCGGGGTGCCGGGTATCACCGGGGAGGGACTGCCATGACCCTTGAATATGCCTACCAGGACTGGTGCATTGCAGCCATGGCAAAATTACTGGGAAAAAAGGAAGATGCTCAAAGGTTTCTGAAACGTTCGGAAAACTGGAGAAATGTGTTTGACACTGAAATTGGCTGGGCACGCCCACGGCATGAATCCGGCGAATGGATGGAAGAATTTTCACCGGTTTCGGTTAACGGCAATTTCAATGCTCCGGGTTTTATCGAAGGAAATTCTGCCACTTATTCGTTTTATGTTCCACAAAACATGGAAGGCTTATCCGAAAAAATGGGAGGAAAAGAAAAATTCATCCAGAAGCTGGATTCCAATTTTATCAAAGCGCGTCCTTCCCGGTTTATTACGCCACACGGCGAGCATGGAACCGGCTGGGTGGATTACGAAAACCAACCCTCCTGTTCCATGGCACACCAGTTCAGCCATGCAGGCGCACCGTGGAAAACACAGTTCTGGGTAAACCAGATAAAAGAAATTACTTTTGGGGGAACCGACCCCTACACTGGTTACAACGGAGATGAAGATCAGGGACAACTGGGTGCACTAGGCGTTTTAATGGCCGTTGGCCTGTTCGACGTTCAGGGATGTGTGGGCGAATCTCCTCAACTGGAAATAACCACTCCACTATTCGACAAAACAATATTGAGATTCCCTTCGCTGAATGATTCAACTAAAACAACAACTTTTGAAATAATTGCAAAAAGACAAAATGTGGATGATATTTATATTCAAAATGCCTGGCTAAACAAAAAAGAATGGAAGAGTTTTCAATTTCCTGTTTCTGATTTTCTAAACGGTGGAACACTTGAACTTGAATTAGGTTCTGAGCCAAATAAACAATGGGGAATAATACATCAATGACTTGAATAATTGATAGTTTTCATCAAAAAATCTGATTATATTTCGAAATGTGCCTTAAAAAATATTCCATATTATTCATTTTCCTTTTCATTCAAATGTGGGGTGAAAACCTGGCTTTTGGCATTAAAATACCTGAAAATAAATCCCGCAACCAACCAGGCAATAAAAATGCAGGGCAGTTGGATTGGAGTTTATGGGGCTATCGTCCCAATGTTTGGAAAATGAACTTCGATTTTAATCAACTCTCCGGGACTTGGGCCGAATAC
>CAYUBV010000223.1:0-4793 GCA_964443035.1 uncultured Tangfeifania sp. | reverse complement strand
ATTGCCAATTATTGTTATGAACTGGTAAAAGAGTACAACCAGTTTTATCACGACCATTCAATTCTGAATATTGATGATTCAGAAAAACGGGAATTCCGCCTTGTAATATCAGCAACAGTTGGCAAATTGATAAAACAGGGAATGGCTTTACTTGGAATCAGTGTTCCTGACAGAATGTAAAAAAGGGGCCGGGCCCCTTTTAATACTTTTAAAATTGATTTAATGGTTTAAGGAAAAAGCATCCTCTCTATAATAAAGTTCTGTTTTCGGGCAGAAGGTAACCCTGTATTTTATATTTTTTCATGTTTATTGGGCTGTTTTTTTGCAGCTTCAATCATTTTTATTAATTAAATTGCTGTATGTCAGTTGTTTGGAAATAAAATTTTAAGAAGTATTTTTTTATTTTTTGTGTTAACGCGGAATCTGCCCCGCAAAATCTTTTCAAACATAAAATTATTCCATTTTGATTTTCATATTAACAAATAGGTTGTATTTTTATGCGATGATTGTAATTCCTTGTAAAATAGGCCAATTAGCTAAATTATTACCATCAGGCGATTAATTTTTTAGCATTTTTTTTGAAAACAGGGGTTACCTTTTTGAAAATAATAGAATTATATAATAGAAGAACATGAAAAGTTACAGCGATGAACAAATCCTAAAAGGGATACTGAGACATGATAATTTAATTTTACAGTACATCTATAAACAGTACTACTATAAAGTAAATTATTTTATCAAAAAGAATAGTGGAAGTGAAGATGATGCTAACGATGTTTTTCAGGAAGCGATAATAGTAATTTATCGGAAAATTAAAGAAAACGATTTAGTTTTCGAAGCGAGTTCTTTTCAGGGTTATTTGTTTTCCGTTTGTCGGTTTTTATGGCTAAAGCAGCTTGAAAAACAACGAATTGAAAAGGAAAAGATAAATGACACAATGCCTTACCAGGAAGATTTATACGACGAAAACCTGGTGGAGCTGGTCGACAAAAATGAAAAGTATGGGTTATACCAGAAACATTTTAAAACCCTGAGTACAGATTGTCAGAAACTGTTGCAGTTGTTTTTCGAAAAAGTACCGCTTAAAGAAATAGCGCGTATAATGGGGTATAAGAATGAAAAATACGCCAAGAAACGAAAATACAAATGTAAAGAGATACTGATAAGCAGGATAAAGCAAGATACAGAATTTAAAAAAATACTTGAAGATGGAACCTAAAACAAAGCTTTTTGAAGTGATTGAAGATTATTGCCTGGATAATCTAAACAAACCCGAAAAAATCGAATTTGAAACAGAACTGAAAAAAAACAAAGAATTAAGCGACGAAGTAAAGTTCGAAAAAGAATTGCAGGCCTCAGTTACCGAAGAAGACGTTCTCAACTTAAGGGAAAAACTTGGAAAAACTGCCCGGAAGTATTCCGGCAAAGAAAAAGAGGCCTCTTTTGATTTGCTGGAAGATTTTGCAGATATCCAGCAGCTTACATCCACTGTTCCCCCCGAAGAACTTCTTGAATACTACGATTCACTCCCAAAAGTTCACGTTTATCAACATGGACTTACTTCAGACGAAAACATACACCAGTTCTACAAAGAACAAGAGCCTTCTGAGCTTGAAGAGGATTTCGGCGAAGAAGAATTTGGAGATTTTGAACTGGAAGGTCTTGAAGAAGCCATTCTTGAAAAAGATATTTCAGATCTTCGCGACACCCTATCCAAAGTAGCACAAACCGTTCAGGTGCAATATTCTACTGAAGAAATTGACAGCTACATTAACGGTGAACTTACAGGAAAAAACCTTGAAGAGTTTGAACAGGAACTGGAAGTTAACAGCTCCCTGCAACGAGAAGTCAGGATTCACAACGAACTTGAAAGTGCCCTCGATGAGGTGGATGTAACCAACTTACGTGATCAGTTATCACAACTGATGGAAACGGAAACTTCATGGAATGTAAGCGAGCAGGACATTGAAGATTTTATAGAAGGAAATTTGGAAGGCGAACGGCTCGACGAATTTAAAGCAGAACTCGAAATAAATACCGATTTAAAAGCTGAAGTTTCATTGCGTAAAAATGTCGATGCATCAGTCGGCGAGGCAGATATTATGTCGCTGCGCGACAGCCTGGCACAAACCAGGCAAGATGTAGTAAGCCGGGAAATTAAATCGCTGGTTCCCGATACTGACAGCGGGGTAATGCAATGGTGGAAAATCGGAGCCGCAGTTATTGTGCTTCTCTTAGCCTTTGGCGGATTGCTCAAAAACGAAATCAGCTCAACCGGGCAATTATACGACAGCTATTACCAATCACCCGACTGGTCTGCCCAGAGGTCTGTTTCGTCCGATGTAAGCTATTTGCAGGAAGCAAACACCTATTATGTTGCCGGGGAGTATGAAAAGGCCGTATCGCTTTATAACGACGCCATTTCAAAAACTAACGAAAAATACGTTTATCACTTTTATAAAGGTGCCAGCCTCCAGAACATGGAGAAATTTGAACAGGCAATACCGGAATATACCAAAGTAATTTCTCAGGGAGATAATATTTTTATCGAAGAGGCCGAATGGTATAAGAGCTTGTGCTACATTAAAATGGGTGAAAGAGAAAAGGCAAAAGACCAGCTCCTTGCAATTATCGAACGCAAAGGATTTTATAAAGATGACGCAAAAGCTGTGATAAGAAAATTGAAGTATTCATTCAAATAGATTTATATCGTTAAACTTGATACAACACATTCATTCGTTAAAATTGGTAAATCGTTCATTTGAAATTTTGATAACACAGGTTTAAACGTACACTTGAGAACCACACATTCTAAAAATTGTACGGAATAAAATCGATAAGAGTTCATAACGGATATACAAAATCGTTAAACTGAGAACCACACATTCTACTTTTTTCAGTTATTTACGCGATTTTCTTATCCTGATAATTTGATCGGTTGCAATTATAAGTATCGCAAGTATCAATAATCCAAAGAAATAATAATCGTAACTTCTGAACAACGGCGCCGGGTTACCTATACTAACATATCCTAACCAGTAATGCGGATGCGCCATTCGCGGGTTGGCATTTTCAAGGTATTCCAGTTTTGCAAGCCTGAGTGCTTCGTCAGTCGGCCGGCCTTTTTTCAGGTTTTTATAAAACGAACTCATAATTTCTGTGCCGGCATTGTCTTCAACTTCCCAGTGAGTCATAACTATAGAAGGACAGCCCGCATACAAAAATCCACGCGCAAGACTAATTACTCCTTCGCCTTTTTTCAAACTCCCGCTGCCTGTATTACAAGCACTTAAAACTGTTAATCTGGAATTTAAATCGAGGTTGTAAATATCCGCGGTATTTAGCCAGCCATCATTTTCAGGAACATCAGAACTGTTTTGCGAAAAAGCAAAACGTGAATATGCCGGCAATGAATCGTTAATAAATGCGTGCATTGCCAGGTGCAGAATATCGTAATTTGCACTGTTTTCCCTGAAGTTTTTCTCAGTAGCACCTTCGCCTTTGAAAAGCTTTGATTTAATCGCTCCGGCAATTAAATCAACTTCCTTTTGAACTCCCGGAAGCGGAGCCAGAATTAGTTTTTCATTTTCAAAAACAACAGTATCCGATTGGTATTCAGGAGCAAAAGCCAGCACCTGGTTTTTTGTTTTTCTTTTTGAGTGATTAAATTTAAAAAGTAAATTGGCTGAATACGTGTAATTTATTGTATTGTTTCTGATGAGGTAGGGAAGACGGGTAAACTGAATTTGTGCGGCAGTGTCGGGAAGTTCTTCCAGCAGCGCTTCAAAAGCGATATAGTTTAATTTGCCGTCAGGGACGATGATTATTTTTTTATCTTTTATTAATTCAGAAAAAGGCGAAATCAGCTTTTCATACAAATGGTGGGAAGCTGCGCAAAATTCTTTTGAATCTTCACTTTTTGTGAAAAGAAACCGGGGGTTCGACATAAAACGGAAAGTCTTTTCAATGGCATCGATAAAATCAGGAGTAATTTCCTGCTTTACAAATTTTGATGTTTCAGAGGAAATTAAGAAACTGTAAAGTTCAGGTATTGAGTCGGTTTCATTCAGTACATATTCAATTAAAACTTCATTGTTCTTCAGTTTCTTTTGAATGTCTGCAATATTAACAGTTTTGTTTGAATATTTTAACTCGTAATAATCGTTGTAATTATTTTCGAGGTGGGTATTTAGTTCCTCCCGTTGTTTTGTTAGTTCAAACAGCAACGAATCGGTTTGTGCAATTTCCGATGAATCGGGATCTTCGGAAGATGTTAAATTATACAGTTTTTCGTTGTTTGAGGTAATCTGGTAATTCAGATTTTTTTCCAGTTGCGTTAAACTATCCGGTACCAGGCTGTTTTCTTTAGCCACTTCATCGGTTAATTTATCGATGACCGAGCTGGATTTTATTTGCTCGGCGTTGCTGAAAGCAAATTCGGCAATTTTCGGTTTATTATTTATTTCATGCGCTTTATAAGCTGTTTGAATTATTTTGTAGAACGTTTCTTCCTGCAGCGCATTTAATTGGATTTTGCTTTCGTCGGAGTAAATATTTTTACGGGCTTTCTGAATCATATCCGAAGTAATGCTGTAATAATCGAGCGCATCATTTAGCGCCTGGCTGTAATTTTCTTCTTTTTTATCATCGTACACAACCGCAATTTCTACATACGTATCTGCAATCAGGTTAATAAATTCAAGGGTTAGTGTCATCGAAAGGCTTTGGTCTGCATCTGGTGCGCTTTCAGGAAGTTCAGAGATATCAAAATTTAAGGCTTTCAATCCGTTTTG
>CAYUBV010000222.1:0-4800 GCA_964443035.1 uncultured Tangfeifania sp. | reverse complement strand
AGCATTAAAAATGCCATCAAAAGAACCTTATTTACAATCATGACATAACAATTTTTATCCATGCTGCCTTTAATTTTTCAGCCGCATGTTCGTTAAACTTTTTTCAGAAATTCTGCACTTGGTCCAAACGTTTCCGGCGCCATTTCCACATAGAAATTTTTTACGCCACCGGTTTTGGCTGCTTCAAAAAAGTCGTCCCAGTTAACATCGCCTTTTCCGATGGGTACCTGGGCATCTTTTTCAGATGACCAGTCGGCCAAATGTGCTGAGATAAACCGGCCGGGATGTTTCCTGAAATAATCGGCAGCGTTGTACCCAATATTTACCACGGCCACCTGAAACTGCATTTTTACCAGCTCAGGATCGAACTGTTCGAGCAGTGCATCGTAAATCAGTTTTTCGCCACGTTTTTCAAATTCCATGTGGTGATTGTGAAATCCCATCTGAATTCCGGCTTTTTTGGTTTTTTCGCCAATGGCATTCAGTTCGTCGGCAGCTTTGCGGAAATCGTCAACCGAAGCATCTTTGGGCAACCCGAAGCTGGACGCCATCATCTGTTTCATGCCCAGTTCTTGCGCCCACTCAATTCGGTTTTCCAAATGATCGCGCAGTTCGCCCATGTTATAATGGGAACTTGTGCATTTCAAACCTGCATCTTCCACAATCTTTTTCATTTCCCTGCCACTCATGCGATTCAGTGGTTCGAAACCGGCATTGGAATACCCCAGCGGCGAACACATTTCCACCTCTTTGTAACCCAGACCGGCCATCATCTTTAACGTTCCCGGAAAATCTTCAACCAGTTTTTCACGGATAGTCCATACCTGAAAACCGAACGATTTGGGTTTTTCTGCACCAAATCCAAAAGCATTCAACGGAAGCTGGCTTATCAGCGCCGCAGCACCAACTGAAACAGCGCTGTTCTTTATGAATTTTCTTCTTGAATAATGCATAATTTCTATTTTAAATTTTTTTTTAAAATTTACGGTATCACTTTTCCTTCCCCTTGGGGGAAGGTCAGGATAGGGCTTATATTTCTTCCAAACCCCATCCTTTCCGGTATTCCCGTGTCAGGTATTTATTGGCGTCGGTTACATTTGTAATTTCTCTTGTCGGTGCATCGTATTTCAGGTTTTTCCCTGAACGAAGTGAAGCCGCATAAAGATTGACTGCTTCGGTAATTGGCCACGCTTCGCGGAAACTACCGGGGAGTTGTTCGCCGCTTTTTACAGCATCGATAAACCGTTTAATCCCGGAAACCTGAACATAGGGATCATCCATTTTCAGGTCTTCAGCCAGCTTCAAATCGCCCGAAAGCACATACGGTTCGCGCACGTTAAACGACGAGGACATGATAATGCCTTTGTCGCCAGCGAACATCATTCCTTCGATAGGAAGTTCCTTATCCTGCCCGTAAAATTCTGCCGGAACAGATGGCCGCATTCCACCGTCGTACCAGATTAAATCAACTGCAGGCCGGGAACCCTTTGCCGGATATTTAAAACGTACTTTGGAAGCAAACGGGAAAGCAAAATCATTTGGAATTTTGAAAGCAGTTGCATTCTCCCGAAGCCCGCAGACGTGGCTCAGGTTGGGCTCGACGATGGTTGGGTTTTCCAGTTCCAGCGCTTTAAAAACAGTCCATAAACTGTAGTGTCCCATATCTGCCATGGCGCCGCCGCCAAAGTCGTACCAGCCTCTGAAAACCATGTTGGTGTAGTGCGGATGATACGGACGGGAAGCTTCCGGGCCCAGCCACAAATCCCAGTCGAAACCTTTGGGTAATTGGGGTTTGTCAGACGGAATTTCAGCGTATTGCGGCCACACCGGCCGGTTCGACCAGTTGTGCACTTCGCGCAAGGTACCAATTACCCCACCATTTATCCAGGTCATAATCTGTTTCATCGGCCCATTGGATTCCCAGGGAATCAGGTGGGTAATCACATCCGATTTTTTCGCCATTTCAATTACTTCGAAACCTTCGCGCAGCCGGTTGGCAACGGGTTTATGCATGGTAATGTGAATGCCCCGTTTTATAGCTGCTGCAGCCATTACCCCGTGCAGATGGTCGGTGGCCATCACTTTTACCGCATCGATGCCTTTTTCTTTTTCAAGCATTTCGCGGAAATCGGCATAAGCAGCACAGCCATTGTAATTGCCAACTGCAGATGCCTTGGCGTAAAAAGCATCCACAATCTGTTTGCCGTTGTCGCGGCCACCCGGAATTTTGTTGTCACCGCCGGGTTTCCAGTTGGGATTGTCAATGGTTTTTCTGAGTTCGTTGAGCAGTCCGTTGGGACTCCAGTCGTAATACCCGATGGCTTCCTTTTGCGGATCGCAAACCGCGGTTACCTGCACCTCCGGAATTTTCAACAAATCAGGTAGTTCGCGCAATCCCTGCGTTCCGGTACCGATGTAAGCCACATTCACTTTATCGCTGGGCGCCACATATTTACTGCCGCCCAAAACATGCGCCGGTACTACGGTAAAACCCACAGCTGCCGAAGTTACGCCGCCAATAAAACTGCGGCGGTTAATGAAAGAAATGCTGGAATTATTTTCAGGGGTTAAGCCGGAGTCTGAATTTTTGTTCATGATTCTTTGGTTTAGTATTTTAAAAGATGTCTCCGGCTAATTTAACTTATAATTTCAGAAAAATCAACACATTTTTACAACTTTCTTTTTATCTGCTCCAGCTGCTTTTTTACCGATTTAATCTGATGGTGCAAATGCTCTGTTTCGGTGGGCTCCGGCACTTCAGATGAAATGTAGTGAACAAACTTCCATACCTCGCGAATTTCGGCCAGCGGCAAATCGTAAGGGGCATATTCGGGGTTGGTGGAAATCATCCGTAGTGAACCTTTTTCTTTCAGTTCATTTATAATTTTTTTGAAAACAATCCCTTCGTTGAGGGTCAGCACAATGTACAGGCCGTCGTTTTTTATGTCGCTCAAGTCCTGCACATACTCGCCGGTTACCCAGCTTTTGTCGGGGATGGGCAGCATGGAGTCACCCGAAACCTGGAACGTGCGGTATTTTTTCTCTTTGGAAAGAAACGGCAGCTGAAAAACCGGAAGTCCGGCAATAAACTCCGGGTCGAAATACCCGGTGGTGTAGCCGGCCTTCGCCTTAATGGAAACCAGCTCGATGTTGTCCTGGTTGCGGCTGTCAACGGTAGAGGTGAGCACGCGCAGCTCGTTGCCTTTTACAAACATATCGGAGCCGTTTTCAATCAGATATAGCTGGCTTTCCCGCAGCTTCGAGAGATTTATCCGCAAAAGCGTGTCGATGGAAATGTGAAACAGGTCGGAAAGAGCAATCAGCACATTCACCGGAGGAAAAACCGAGCCATTTTCGTAGTTGTTTATCCCCGAGCGGTTGATGCCCAGCACTTCCGCCAGTCCACTTTGTGTAAACCGCTTTCTTTTTCGTAAAAATCGGATGTTCGACGACAGGTACATTTTAATGTCAAATTTTCATTACAAAAGTCCTTCCACCAAAATATCTTCATCTAAATCTTCCCAGTGAATTCCTTCACCATCCCCAATAAACCTCCAGTTGTTTCTTTGTTCGGGCGTTGCATCCCGTAGCGAAGGAAACCAGTTTATCGGAACAGAAAGTTCCCGTCCGTCATCCAAAACAAGGTGCATTTTTATATCGTCGAACCAAATATTTACTGCATTGGTTGATTTAGTAATTTGTAAAGTGCTCATCCCATTTTGTTTTAAAAAGTTCAATATTCTCCAAAATTATTTTTCGAATCTCATTAAGTTCACTTGCATTAAATCTTTTTGATTTCACCAGTTCTGCGTTTTTCAAAAAGAATTTTGCAGTACTCCTTTCTTTTTCAACATGTATATGCGGAGGATGATGGTCGTTAATATAAAAGAAAAACCGATATCCTCTTGTACGTAAAATTGTTGGCATATTTTTTAATTCAAAATTAATGAATTTTTCTTTTATGAGCTATAGACTGTAATTTTTGCCATTTTCAAATAATTGACTAATTTATAATCGTATAATTTGATTAAAATATAGTCAAAAATAAAGATTTTTTTTGAATTGTGCAATAGGAACCAGAAAGATAACAGATTGGACGGGAGGAAAACAAAATGCAGTTTCAGGACAGAACGATTGTACACATGGATTTGGATACCTTTTTTGTATCGGTTGAGCGGTTAATCGATTCAACGCTGGAAGGCAAGCCTGTTATTATTGGCGGGCTTTCCGACCGTGGGGTGGTGGCCAGTTGCAGTTACGAAGCCCGGCAGTTTGGGGTACATTCGGCCATGCCCATGAAAATGGCGCTGAACCTTTGCCGCGATGCCACCGTCATCCGGGGCGACATGGACCTTTACAGCAAATACTCGCGGCTGGTAACCGATGTGATTGCCGAAAAAGCGCCGCTTTACGAAAAAGCTTCGGTTGACGAGCACTACCTCGACATTACGGGTATCGACCGGTTTTGGGGCGCCCTGAAATGGACGCACGAGCTGCGACAGGCGATCATTCGTGAAACCGGACTGCCCATCTCTTACGGGTTGTCGGTGAACAAAACCGTGTCGAAAATTGCCACCGGCGAGGCCAAACCCAATGGCGAAAAGGAGGTGAACCGGGCCAATGTAAAGCCGTTTCTGAACCCGCTTTCCATCCGGAAAATCCCCATGATTGGCCCCAAAACCTACCAGCTTTTGCGGTCGATGGGCGTAGCCAACATCGCAACGCTGAGCGCCATTCCGGTGGAGATGCTGGAAAGCGTGCTTGGGAAAAACGGCATTGAAATCTGGCGGCGGGCCAACG